>CAZVVS010000418.1:0-4546 GCA_964630585.1 uncultured Gordonia sp. | reverse complement strand
TCAGTGCCGCCTCGACCTCGCCCAACTCAAGCCGCTGGCCACGCAACTTCACCTGAAAGTCACTGCGGCCCACGTACTCCAGCCGCCCATCCGCACGGCGGCGCACCACGTCACCGGTCCGATACAACCGCGCCCCCGCTGTACCGAACGGATCGGCGACGAACCGCTCCGCGGTCATCCCGGCCGCACTGGCATAGCCGCGCGCCAACTGCACCCCGCCCAGGTACAACTCGCCCGGCACCCCCGGTCCAACCCGGCGCAACCGCGAGTCCAACACCACCGCCGAGGAATTCCACACCGGTCGGCCGATTGGCACCGACGGGTCGGTCGCCGCCACCTCCACCACCTGCTCGGTGACGATCTCCACGGCTGCTTCCGTCGGCCCGAACAGGTCGTACACTCGCACCCACGGCAGCCATTCCCGCAGCGTCGCCGCCGCCGCCGGAGGCAACGCCTCGCCGCTGAGCCCGACGACCCGCAGCCACTCCAGCGCTGCCACCCGCTGCTGGCTGATCACCTCCAGGAACACCGCCAGCATCGACGGCACGAAGTGCACCATCGACGCCCTGGTCCGCACCAGCTCCGCATACAGCGCCTCGGGATCAGCATGGGCGCCCTCGGGCAACACCACCACCGTCGACCCCGACATCAGCGCTCCGAACAACTCCGGCACCGACACATCGAAGGTGTAGGCCGTCTTCAGCACCACCAACTCGCCGGGACCCCACGCGAACTCCGCGGTGCCCCACCACAACCGATTCGCCACCGCCCGGTGCGACACCGTCGCGCCCGTCGGGCGCCCCGTCGACCCCGACGTGAACAACGTGTATATCGCGTTGTCCGCCCGCAGCGGTACCAGCCGCTCCCGGTCGGTCACCGGCGACACGCCCTCGTCGACCGGCGCGTCCGCGTCCACCACCACTACGGTCAACCCGCCGACGACTTCACTCAACGCTGTCGGTACCGGCCCGGGCCCCACCAATGCCACCGAGGCTCCGGCCGCCTCAACCATGTACCCGCCGCGGTGCGGCGGCGCAGTCACATCGACCGGCACGTATCGCCCACCGGCAGCCACGACCGCGTGGACCGCAACGACCATCCCCACCGAGCGCGGCATACACACCACCACGGCCGACTCCGCACAAACCCCCAGGTCGATCAACTCGCGAGCCAACACGGCCACCCGCGCACCGAACTCCCGATACGACACCGTCCGCGCACCGCTGATCAACGCCACCACATCGGGTGTCGCCGCCACCTGCGCAGCCACCGCATCCGACACCACCAGCGGTTCCGCGATCAGGTGCGGGATCCCCGACTCTGCCGCTTCGATCTGCTTCTCCTGCAGTCGCGACAACAGGGGCGCGTCGCCCACGGCGATGGTGGGCTCGTCGGTCAACACGGCCAGCAGCGCCGCAAAGCACTCCAGCATCGATCCCACGGTGGCCGCGTCGAACAGGTCGTGGGCGTAGATCGCCTGCAACTGCCACGGGGATCCGGGTGCGGCGGTGGAGACGGTCAACTGCAGGTCGAGCTGCGCTGGGACATCGGTCGGCTCCACCAGCGCGACGTCGAGCCCGGCGAACGACGCGCCGTTGCTGATCGCCGACGCCGCCGGGTCGAAGGACAGCATCACCTGCGCGAGCGGGGCGAAGGCCTCCGACCGCACCGGGTCGACGGCGTCGACGACCGTCTCGAACGGCGCCACCGCATGGGCGAAGGCGGCAAGGTCGACGGCGCGGACCCGGGCCAACAGATCGCTGAAGGACTGCCCGGGGTCGACGTCGACGCGCAGCACCAGGGTGTTGACGAACATGCCGACGAGCGGGTCGAGAACACGGTCCCCGCGCCCGGCGATCGGCGTCGACACGGCGATGTCGGCGGTGCCGCTCAGCCGGGCCAACAGCACCGCCAGCGCCGCGTGCACCACCATGAACGGCGTGGTGCCGGTGTCTGCGGCAACCCGGTAGAGCTGTGCGGTGACGGTTGACGGAATAGTCACCGCTGCCCGCCCGCCGCGATAGGAGGCCACCCGTGGCCGCGGCCGATCGGCCGGCAACTCGAGCACATCGGGCAAACCGGCGAGCTGCCGCGTCCAGTAGCCGAGTTGGCGCCCGACCACCGAATCCGGGTCGTCGGGCACGCCCAGCACCCGGTGCTGCCACAGCGCGAAGTCCGCGAACTGCACTTCCAGCGGGGTGAAGTCCGGCGCCCGCCCACCACGGCGCGCCGCATACGCGGTGAAGAGGTCGGCGAACATCGGGGCGAGCGACTCACCGTCGGCGGCGATGTGGTGGAAGACCACCGCCAGGCGGCGGCTCCCGCTGTCCCTATCGAGGCCGGGCTCGATCTCCGCGACGCGGACGCGGACCGGCCACTGCTGCGCGACGTCGAAGCCCTCGACGAGGGCGGCCTCCAACTCCGCCGGCCCGACCTGCGCCCAGTCCAGATCTTCGGCGGCCGTCGTTGGCGCGATCTGTTGGACCGGCACACCGTCGACCGCGGGGTAGATCGTCCGCAGGACCTCGTGTCGTGCGACCACGTCGACCATCGCCTGTCGCAGTGCGACCGTGTCCACCTCCCCGGCCAAGTCCGCCACCAGCGGCAGGTTGTACGCGGGCAGGTCGGGGTCGAACTGGTTGATCAGCCACATGCGCAGCTGCGCGAAGGACAGCGGCACCGATTCGGGCCGCGGGTCGACCACGGTCACCGGCGTCAGGGCGCTCTCGGTGGCGGCAGCCCCGCGCGCGGCCAGCGCGCGCACCGTCGGCGCCTCGAACACGTCGCGGACCGTCAGCGCCACCCCGAGTGCTTCGCCGACGCGCGCCACCAGCCGCGTCGCCGATAGAGAGTTGCCGCCGAGTTCGAAGAACGACGCCGTCGCGCTCACCCGGTCGACAGCGACACCCAGTACCTCGGCGAACACCGCAGCCACCGATGCCTCGCCGGCGCCTTCGGGTGCCACGTACTCGGTGGCCGACGAGGTGAAGTCCGGGACCGGCAGTGCCTTGCGATCCAGCTTGCCCGCCGTGCTGAATACGAACTCGTCGACGACCACCCACGCCGACGGCACCATGTACGCGGGAAGCGCCCGCGCCGCGGCCGCCCGCACCACATCCACGTCGAGCCTCGCACCACCTGCCGACGACACATAGCCGACCAAATGCTGCGCCCCGCCCGGACCGTCGGCCACCACCGCCGCCGCGGAATGCACCACGCCCGGTACCGCGGCCAGTACCGCCTCCACCTCACCCAGCTCCAACCGCTGGCCCCGCAGCTTCACCTGGAAATCAGCCCGACCGACGTACTCCAACCCGCCCGCACCAGCGACGCGCACCAAGTCACCCGTCGCATACATCCGCGACCCGGCGGCCCTGAACGGATCGGCCACAAACGACTCCGCCGTCAGTTCTGCCCGGCCCAGGTACCCCCGCGCCAGTGCCGACCCCGACACGTACAACTCGCCGACTACCCCAACCGGGACCGGATGCAGGCGCGCATCCAACACATACGCGCTCACACCCACAATCGGATGACCGATGCGCACCTGCGATCCCGGCAGCGACCGCCCCGACGTCGACCAGATCGTCGCCTCCGACGGTCCGTACAGGTTCACCATCTCCAGACCCGACCGGACCGCGAACCGCTCCACCAGCTCCGGCCCACACGCTTCGCCCGCGGTGGCCAGTCGGCGCACTGACGCACACGCCCGCGGATCGACGGTCGCCAGCACCGACGGCGTCACCACCAGGTCGGTCACCCCGCCCGCGGAAATCACCGCGGCCAACCCGTCGCCGGCTGCTACACCGGCCGGGGACACCACCAGGGTGGCACCCAGCCCGAACGCCCACACCATCTCGAACACCGCCGCGTCGAAGCTCGGCGACGCGACGTGCAGCACCCTTATCGACCCCGGATCGGACCGTGGATCGCTCAACTCGCGCAAGCCCTCGACCAGCCCCGCCACGCCCGCGTGGGTCACCCCCACCGGCTTCGGGCGCCCCGTCGATCCCGACGTGAAGATCACATACGCCAAGTCCGGCAGCTGCGGGGCCCTGTTCAACTCGGCTGCCGACACCGCCGCGCCCGAGAAGTCTGCACCGGTCAGCTCGGCGACGGTCAGCCACCCGCATTCCGGCAGCCCACCGACGACGACATCGGTGGTCAGGCCCACCGACACCCCGCCATCGGCTAGCATCGCCGCGACTCGGTCGACCGGCAACACCGGATCCACCGGCAGGAATGCCGCTCCCGACTTCACGACGCCCCACACCGCAACTACCGACTCCACCGACCGTTCCACCGCGACCGCGACCACGTCACCGGCGCCCACGCCGCGGGCGATCAATCCGCGCGCCAAGCGGTTGGTCGCCGCTTCAAACGCCGCATAGTCGAGCACCTCGTCGCCGGACACGACCGCCGCGCGAGCCGGATCCAGTTCGCGACCGGCCAACACCTCCCACAGCGTCGCCGGCGCCACCGAGGCCGCACCGCTCTACATCGGCGCCCAGTTCCTGTTCCGCACCCGCGATCACGGCCAGAGCTG
>CAZVVS010000417.1:0-4550 GCA_964630585.1 uncultured Gordonia sp. | reverse complement strand
GAGGGCACGAAGAACTCGCCCTGGACGTCGCCGACAGACATGACCTTGAGCGATCCCGTCTCCACTTCAGACCTCCCACCATTCGTGATCGGCGTGCTCCTCCACCCGCGGGAAGTGGTCGGCGAAGCGGTCAGTTGCCTCGGAGTGGATGGGCACCACTCTGGCATCGCTGAAGGCGCCCACCAGCCGGCCGAGGTCGTCGGGGTACGCGTGCCCGGAGGTGTGGTGGTGGACGAGGGGAACGCTGGCTTCAGCGAGAAGTGTCGCGAGTCGCATGCCGGATGGCTGCTCCAGGTATCCGGGCCACAACGACCACACGACGGCTCCGCCATGCAGCGCCCCAGCATCGACGAGCTCCTGGGCGGTTGATGAGGTGCCGAGGAACGCGAGCTTCCCTCGGTCGGTCGCCAGATCCTCGGGGAACATGCGGACGTCAGCGACCTCTGCCACGCGCTCGAACTCCCTGGTCTGGGCCACCCGCACCCGCTGCCGTTGCGGCACGTAGACGGCCAGGCCATCGAAGCCCGGCTGCGGGATGCTCGCCCGCCCGGTGGCTTGCGCCACCGTCGCCGTGTAGAGATCGACCACCAGCGTTCGGCCTGCTCGTCGTGCCGCCCGGAAAACCGTCACGAGTCGATCGAGGTTCTGGGCCGACGAGAACACAGCCACGAGCCCTCCAACTTCGCGCATCGTCTCGACCAGCTCGTTCTCGACTTCTGTTTCGGTTCGACGAGGTGCCCCGCCCGGAACAGCGCGGACGTTGGTGCCCTCCATCAGCAGGACATCCGCCCGAGGCGGCCCCGACACGAGCCGGTCGAACAACGCTGACTTCCGTCCGTGCCCCCGGATGTCGCCCGTGTAGAAGAGGCGGCGGCCGTTGCGTTCGACCAGCAAGGAGTAGGCGTCGAAGGCGGAGTGGTCGGCGAGCAACGGTGTGACCGTGAACGGGCCGAGATGTAGCGGTGACCCGTCGCGGAGGTGTCCAGCGAGGGCGGGGCATCGCGACACCGGCGAGAAGAACGATGCCGCCGTGAGCACACGCGCCGCCTCTGCGCCCAGGTACACGGGGACGCCGTCGCCGAGTTGAGCGGCGAGACCGTAGTGATCGAGGTGCGGGTGGCTCAGCACGACGCCATGCATGTGGGGATCAGGCGCCGCCAGTCCTGGGACCTCAGGCAGCGAGATGACGTCATCCCAGCCGGCGGACAGGGGCCGGCCGAGGTCCAGCACGATTCGGTCCCGGCCTTCCTCGATCTCGATGCAGTTGCCCCCGATCTCGTGGGCGCCCCGGTGGATGCGAACTCTCATGTCGTGTTGTCGATCCGTCGCAGCACTTCGAGGGTGGTGGTGAGGATGTGGCGTCGGGACTGCTTGTACAGGTCCATCAGCGGGAACGGCGTCGGTGTATGCGACGTCCAGGCGCTTGCGTCGGTCTGGTCGACGGCGAGCACGGGGGCGCCGTCTCGAACGACGATCCAGAACCGGTAGCCCGGCTGGCCGAAGAAGTCGTCCGTCTGCGGTCGGAGCCGTTGCGGGTCGATCGGAAACGCGTCGAGATTCTCGTTCGGCCCGCCGTCGTAGCCCGAGGAGTCGACGTAGCCCTCCTGGATCTCGACGGGATGCACCGTCTTGAAGGCCGTCGCCGTGATCGTGGCGAGCACTCGATAGGTGAGCGTCGTCGGAGTGGCACTCGGAACCTGGGACGGGCTCGGCAGCCCGGCCGATCGCTCGAGCCGATCGAGGAACTGGCGCGGGTCGGCGAAGAGGTACTCGGTCCAGTCGGTCGGTCGCCACTCGTCGGCTGGTCGCCCGTCAAAGCGATCCAACACCTGGATCGTGCCGACCCGGTTGAGCCGAATGTCGCCTTGCTCGCCAACGAGGGGGAGCAGCCACAGGCAGTCCGACTGACCCCCGCCCGGATGCCCCCGAATCAGGCGCAGCGCGGTGGGGTGCCGCCTCGTGAGTTCGCTCGCCAGACGCCACGACGCCGCCTCGACCACCGACCGATCCATCCCGTCCATGGCACGAAGGTAAGCGCGGGGTGTGACAACGGGGGCCGAGAACCCGATGGAGTTACGACCTGACCAAGGACCTTCGGACTGGTCACAGATGAGGGTTCGACGTGTCGCGGAGGTGGCGACCGGCGTGGCCGACGACGATCGTTCGTGTCTCCCGATCGAGGTACAGGTAGACGCGCAGCGCGTTGTCGGGCGAGTTGCCCCATGCGAGGTGGGGCCCGAGGAGGATCTCTCGGTCTCGGTAGCGGCGCACGTAGTCGTCGCGGAACTGCTGCTGGGCGGTGGGAGAGATCGACGGACGCCAAGGAAGGCCGGCGGCGGTGGCGGCGAGCACGAACGATCCGTCGAGGGTGCCGTCGCGCCACTTCTGAGCGAGCCCGTCCAGGGTCCGGAAAGCGGCGAGCACGATCTCGGGGCGCTGATAGCGCCACTCGTCGGCCGATCGCTGCGCTTCTGGGAGGAACAGCAGCGCCTCGCTCCGCTTCTCGGCGAGAGCGACGGCTTCGGCCAACGATGCGGGTGTGTCGGCATCGTCGGCCACGGCCCTGGTCGCCTCGGCCGCACGCACGGCGTCCGCAACGGTGACGTCGAAGGCGGCGAGGAGCGCATTGAGGTCGGCCTGGAGGCGGTCGTTCTCAACTTCGAGATCGGCAGTGCGACGCTCAGCGTGCTCGAGCTGCACGAGGTCCGACTCCCAAGCCTTGTACATCTCCGCGTCAACCTCCGACGAGGCGGCCTTGGCCTCAACGGCGCGGATCCGCCTCTGCGCGCTCTCGGCTTCAAGTTGCGACGCCAGCGTCGGTGGATCGAGCCGGAACGCCGCGACGCCGAAGACGGTGCGGACCACTGGCCACGCCGGGGTTCCCCATTGCGAGGGGGCGAGACCTTCACCGCGGAACCACTGCGGCCGTCGGAGCGGGCCCGCAGGCGAAGCCCACCAGAGATAGGCACTTACCCCGGGCGCCAGGTCGAGGCCAGTTCGCTCGGACAGGCTCGCCACCTGTTCTCGGGGCAGGACCGCGACGTGGGCTAGTCCGGCCAACGTCCGGGCCACCTCATCCGCTTTGTCTGGGTCGAAGGCGGCATCGGCAGCGAACAGGATCGTGGGGAGCCTCCGCGTCGACGTGGTCAGAAGGCTCGCGAAGGCCTTCTCCTCAGCGCGGGTGATCCGCCAGGCGGTGGATGTGAGCGCCCGGCCCCCGTCGCTGCACAGCACCTTGTCGACGAGCAGCGGCACGACCTCTGGGGGGTCGTTCTCGTAGACGACGCCGCCAGAGAGGGTGCCATCCGTGGAGCGCATCGATACCTGAACGAAGGCGAACGCCTCGCTGCCGTTCGCGCCGACCTGAACGAGGGTGCTCTGGCGCATCGTGAGGTCGTCGGGGAACGACTCGTCGATGCGCAGCTCCCAGAGGCGAGCCGTCTGGCCCTCCAGGGTCCTCCAGCGAACGATCGACTGGTCATCGATCGTGAACGAGCCCTCAGTCGCAGCGTGACCCGAGGGCCATCCACCCCAGGGTTGCGACACCCAATGGCGGGCAAACGCCCTCGCTCGAGGAAGCGCAACGTCCGCATCGTCGTCAAAGCGGAGGAGAGCCGCGTAGATCCGTCGCACGAGCTGAGGTCACTCCGGAGGTCGAGGTACTGGCCCAACACCGTACGACCGAGCCGTGACGCGCCGAGGCGAGGCGAAGCACCGACGGCCGGGTTCTGCGCGGTTTTGTGCCCGTTCAGCGGCTTACAGGGGCATGGAACGCGAAGGGCTCGGGGTGTTCGAGGTCCTCGTGCTGGTGCTCGCCGGGGCGGCGGTGCTGGTCATCGGGGTTGTGTGGGCGGGGGCGGCCCTCTCGCTCCTGCTGTCGGGGAGCCCGCAGGGGGTTGCGTTCTCTGCTGCCGCTGACGCAGTCGGTCGGCTCCCGGCGAATCTCGGTGCTCCCGCCGACGCGTGGGCGGCGCCGTACTCGAAGGCGTTGCCTGCTGCTCCGCTCTACTGGCTGAGCACAGGCGTTGCGGCGGCGGGCGGGGCGACGGCGACCACAGCCGCGATTCGTTGGTTCGGGCGGTCGAAGGTCGGGACGTCCCGTCGTCGTCCGCTCGGGGTCGATGCTCGGCCCCGGTTCGCGACACGTCGGGACCTGCGTGCGCTGCTCGTTGACGAGCCGGTCGATGGTCGGTTCGTGGTCGCCAAGTTCGGGCGGCATCTCGTCGCCACCGAGCCACCACCAACCGAGGCCGCCCAAACGAGGCGCGGCCTTCGTGCACCGCGTCGCGGCGATCGGGGAGCGGTGGCGCTCGTCGGTCCGTCGCGGTCGGGCAAGACCACGGCCGCGGTGGCGGGGATCCTCGAGTGGGACGGGCCGGCAGTGCTGTCCTCCGTGAAGGCAGACCTCCTCGGCGCGACCCACGGGTGGCGATCCGAGGTCGGGGACGTGCGGGTGTATGACCCGATGTCGTCGAGCATCCCGCAGGGGACCACGGCGTTGTGGTCGCCGTTGCAGCAGGCGGGATCGGTGGCGGGCGCACAGCGGGCGG
>CAZVVS010000416.1:0-4561 GCA_964630585.1 uncultured Gordonia sp. | reverse complement strand
CACCGCCGGCAGCCTCATCGTCTCGATCATCGGGTCGATCGTCACCCTCGTCGTGGCCGGCTACGTCGCGTCGTCGTACTGGAATGGCATCCTGCAGATCGCCGACGGCCAGCAGGTCAGCATCGGCTCGTTCTTCCAGCCGCGCAACGTCGGCAACGTGATCATCGCGTCGGTCCTCGTCGGCATCATCGTCGGTATCGGCAGCGCCCTGTGCGTCCTGCCGGGCCTGATCGCCGCTCTGTTCCTGTACTTCACCACCGTCGCGGTGGTGGATCGGAACTCGTCGGCAACCGAGGGTCTGTCCGCCAGCTTCAATCTGGTCAAGGACAACTTCGGGCCGGCGATCCTGGTGTGGCTGTTGGCGGTCATCGTCGTCGCCGTCGGCGCGATCCTCTGCGGCGTCGGCCTCCTGGTCGCCGTTCCGGTGGCAGCGCTGCTCGTCGCCTACGCCTGGCGCAAGCTCACCGGCGGCTACGTCGCACCGGCGACCCCGTAGCACCGGGCAAGCACAGATACCCACTCGGGCTCCTGCCGAAACGGCGGGGGCCCGAGTGGCGTCTGAGCGCAAGGGACCATTCGCCCGGCCTTCACCAATTCTCAGGCGCCCTGCGCTAAGAATTACTCATGCGGATTCTTGTGGTGGACGACGATCGTGCGGTGCGTGAATCATTGCGCCGGTCGCTGACGTTCAACGGCTACACCGTCGAGACCGCGGGCGACGGCCTCGAAGCCCTCGAAAAGGTCGTCGCGCACCGCCCGGACCTGCTGTTGCTCGACGTCATGATGCCGCGGATGGACGGGTTGGAGGTGTGCCGCCGACTCCGGTCGGCCGGTGACGACCTGCCCATCCTGGTCCTCACCGCCCGCGACTCGGTCTCCGAGCGCGTCGCCGGCCTGGACGCCGGTGCCGACGACTACCTGGCCAAGCCGTTTGCCCTCGAAGAACTCCTCGCCCGACTGCGGGCACTGCTGCGCCGCGCCACCCCCGAGGACGAGGATTCCGAGGCCCTGGAGTTCGAGGACCTGCGGCTGGACCCGGTCACCCGCGACGTCACCCGCGGTGAGCGGGCGATCAGCCTGACGCGCACCGAGTTCGCGCTGCTGGAGATGCTGATGGCCAACCCGCGCCGCGTGCTTTCCCGCAGTCGCATCCTCGAAGAGGTCTGGGGCTACGACTTCCCGACCTCGGGCAATGCGCTAGAGGTCTACGTCGGATATCTCCGTCGCAAGACCGAGGCCGACGGTGAGCCGCGGCTGATCCATACCGTGCGCGGCGTCGGTTACGTGTTGCGGGAGACGCCGCCCTGAGTATGTGGTCGGATCTGCGGCGGTGGTCGGAGCGCCACCGCGAGGAAGTCGCGCACCGGGAGATGCGCGAACCGTTCGCCCTCACCCGTTCGGCGTCGCTGACCACGCGCGTCGCACTCCTCTCGGCCACCGTCGTGGCAGTGTCGGTGTCGCTGATGGCTGCGGCCGCCTACTTCGTCGTCTACCGGGCCATGTACAACGAGGTCGACCGCCAGCTGGAGAGCCGCGCAGACGGGATGACCGCGCTGTCGCGCACCGGTGCGCTGCGCGGCGACCCGCAGCGCGTGGTGTCGGGTGCGGTGTTCTCGACGAACATCTCCGTCGCGCTCATCCGACCCGACGGTCAGACGTTCCTCGTGGGCTCGGTTCCGTTCGAGGCGCCCGAGCGCAGGATCGCCCGCAGCGTCAACCGGCCGGGCCAGTACAACCAGAGCTTGCGGACCATCGACGACCAGCGGGTGTTGGCGCGCAAACTGGACCGCGGCTACACGGTGATCATGTCGCAGAGCCTGCTGCACACCGAGCGCGTCCTCAAACGCCTCGCGTGGGTCCTGCTCGTCGTCGGCGGTGGTGGCGTAGCACTGGCCGCGCTCGCCGGGACGACCGTGGCGCGCACCGGTCTTCGGCCGGTGGCCCGGTTGACGCGCGCCGCCGAACGGGTCGCCCGGACCGAGGTCCTCGACCCCATCCCGGTCAGCGGCAACGACGAGTTGGCCCGCCTCACCGAATCCTTCAACACGATGCTCGCCGCCCTGCAGAGCTCGCGCGACAAGCAGGCGCGCCTCGTCGCCGATGCCGGCCATGAGCTCAAGACGCCGTTGACGTCGTTGCGCACCAACGTCGAACTACTCATCGCGTCGGCCGAACCCGGAGCGCCCACCGTGCCGCTGGCAGACATGATCGAACTCCGCAGCGATATCGTCGCCCAGATCGAGGAGCTGTCGACGCTCGTCGGCGACCTGGTGGACCTCTCGCGCGAAGAAGTGCCAGAGGTTGTGCACGAGGAGATCGACATGCTCGACATCATCGACCGCAGCCTTGAGCGCGCCCGACGCCGCCGCAACGATGTCGAGTTCGACGTCGACGCGGAAAGTTGGTTCGTCTTCGGTGAGGAGGCGGGCCTGTCCCGCGCCGTGCTGAACGTGCTGGACAATGCCGCGAAATGGTCGCCGGGCGGGCATCACGTCGAGGTGCGTCTGCGCCAGACTGCCGTGAACGTCGCTGTGCTGACCGTCGCCGACGCCGGTCCGGGCATTCCGGCCGAGGACCGCGAGCTGGTGTTCGAGCGCTTCTACCGGTCTGCGGCGGCGCGTTCGATGCCCGGCTCGGGGCTCGGTCTGGCCATCGTGCGCCAAGTCGTCGAACGCATCGGCGGCACTGTGACAGCGGCGCAATCGCCCCAGGGTGGCGCGCTTATCGTGATGACCCTGCCCGGCCATCCGATACCGGTCGGACCGCCCCCGGTGGTCGTACGCCAGTAAGGTGGAACAAACCCGACCGTGCCCGATCGACAGTAAGGCAGCTCTGTGACGCAACCCCCCTCAAACGACCAATCGCCGTGGCAGTCGTCGACCGGCGGCGGCCAAGACGGCGACGGTGGGACGACGGGGCAGCCGCCGGAGTACCACCGCCCGCCGACGTCGCCGTTCCCGGCCGCCGATGAGCCGACCCAGTCGACGGCACAGCCCACCACGTCGCCGTACCTCGCCGCGTACGGATCGGTGCCGACGACCCCGTACGGCCAGAGCGGTGCGCCCTACGGCCAGAGTGGTGCCGCGTACGTCCAGACCGGCGCGCCCTACGGCCAACCAGGTACTGGCGCGGCACCGTACGGCCAGGTCGGGTCCGCCCCGCTCGACGCGCCCGCCGCAGGAGCCAAGAGCACGGGATTCGGCAAGCGGGCCGCACTGATCACCGGCGTGGCGGCGCTGGCACTGGCCTCCGGAGGGATCGGCGGAGTCGTCGGCGCCAACGTCGACCGGGACCCGGTTCCGGCGGCGGTCGGCGGTGACCGCCAGGGAGATGGGGCACCGCAGAAGGAGCTTCCCGCGCCGGCGGGAAGCGTGCAGGCGGTCGCGGCCAAGGTGCTGCCGTCAGTCGTGTCGATCGCGGTGCGGGTCGGCAACCAAGAGGGCGAGGGCTCGGGTGTGGTCCTCGATGCGGACGGCACCATCATGACCAACAACCACGTCGTCGCCGGCAGTGGCGGGCGCCGGGCCACCGGGACCCCGACGATCATCGTCATCTTCCAAGACGGCTCGCGCGCCCCGGCCGAGCTGCGCGGCGCCGACCCGATCTCCGACATCGCAGTCCTGCAGGTCAAGAACAAGCCGTCCTTGCAGCCGATCACCATCGGCACGTCGAAGAACCTCGCCGTCGGGCAGGACGTCATCGCCATCGGCTCGCCGCTGGGCCTGGCCGGCACGGTGACGACGGGGATCATCTCGGCGCTCAACCGCCCGGTGTCGACTTCGCGCGTCGGTGACAGCACGGCGGTGATCGACGCCATCCAGACCGACGCCGCGATCAACCCGGGCAACTCCGGTGGCGCCCTGGTCAATGCCCGCGGAGCGCTGATCGGGATCAACACCGCCATTGCCACCCTGGGTGGGAGTGACCAGAACGGCGACGCCCGGGCCTCGGGGAGTATCGGACTGGGCTTCGCGATCCCGATCGATCAGGCGATGCGCGTCGCCGATCAGCTGCGCAAGACCGGTAAGGCCCAACACCCAAGCCTGGGCGTGTCGGTCGGCCCGGCGTCGACGACCGATCCGACGCAGTCGGGGGCCCGCATCACCAAGATCGTGCCGGGCGGCGCGGCCGCGGAGGCCAACATCCCCGACGGCGCTGTGATCCATACCTTCGGCGGACGCACGATCACCAGCGCCGACGACCTGGTCGCCGCAGTGCGATCATTTGCACCGGGCGACAGTGTCGACGTCGCCTATACCGCCGGTGGCAAGCCCCAGACGGCGCGCGTCACCCTCAAGACCCTCGCCACCAACTGAGCCCGATCTCAAGGAGTCCCATGGCCACCTCGGCGTTCGATGAAACCACCCGCGACGAGACCGTCGCCGACGCGGTCGCGCGGGAGCTGTCCGCGTCGGACCTGGAGACCCGCGGCACCGTGACGGCCCGTGCTCTGGTCGTCGTCGTCGCCGACGACCACCAGGACACCGGCGGCCTGGGTGCGCTGGTGGGTGAGCTGCTCGAGGAAGCCGATTTCCACGTCGACGCGACCGTCGTCGTCTCC
>CAZVVS010000415.1:0-4570 GCA_964630585.1 uncultured Gordonia sp. | reverse complement strand
AGTGCTCCTCCATGGCCTTACCGACTTCCTCGGTGGCCTGCTTCCAGATCTCGACCAGCGAATCGCGCCGCTCGTCGGGGGTCAGGGCACCGCGCTGGAACTTGGCCTCCAGCTTGTCGGCGCGCTCCTCGTACTTGTCGAGGATCTCCGCCTTGTTCGGCGGCACGAGCACGTCGGACATGGCGACGGTGACACCCGAGCGGGTCGCCCAGTGGAAACCGACGTCCTTGAGCTTGTCGACGGTCTGCGCGACGACGATCATCGGGTAGCGCTCGGCCAGGTCGTTGATGATGACGGCCTGACGCTTCTTCGGCATCTGCTCGTTGACGAAGCGGTACTCGACCGGCAGCAGCTCGTTGAACAACACCCGCCCGAGGCTGGTGATGATCTCCCACGGCTGGCCGTAGGCCCAACCGTCGGGGAACTGCTCCGCCTCGATCTCCGGCGTCGGACGCTGGTCGGTCAGGCGGATCTTGATCTGCGTCTGCACGGTGATCGCACCGCGGTCGACGGCCATGATGGCCTCGGCCGGGCTCGAGTACACGCCGCGCTCGACGTCGTCCTTGGTGGCCGCGCGGTACTCGCCGGGCAACCCCTCCCTGATGGTGGTCAGGTAGAACAAGCCGGTCACCATGTCCAGGCGCGGCATGGCCAGCGGGCGGCCCGACGCCGGGGACAGGATGTTGTTGCTCGAGAGCATCAGGATCCGGGCCTCGGCCTGCGCCTCCGCACTCAGCGGGAGGTGCACGGCCATCTGGTCACCGTCGAAGTCGGCGTTGAACGCCTCACACACCAGCGGGTGGAGCTGGATGGCCTTACCCTCGACCAGCTGCGGCTCGAACGCCTGGATACCCAGGCGGTGCAGCGTCGGGGCACGGTTCAGCAGCACCGGGTGCTCGGCGATGACCTCTTCGAGGACGTCCCACACGGCCGGGCGCTGACGCTCGACCATCCGCTTGGCGGACTTGATGTTCTGCGCCTGGTTCAGGTCGACGAGGCGCTTCATCACGAACGGCTTGAAGAGCTCCAACGCCATCAGCTTCGGCAGACCGCACTGGTGCAGCTGCAGCTGCGGGCCGACGACGATGACCGAACGGCCCGAGTAGTCGACGCGCTTGCCCAGCAGGTTCTGGCGGAACCGGCCCTGCTTGCCCTTGAGCAGATCGCTCAGCGACTTGAGCGGGCGGTTGCCCGGTCCGGTGACCGGACGGCCGCGCCGGCCGTTGTCGAACAGCGCGTCCACCGACTCCTGCAGCATCCGCTTCTCGTTGTTGACGATGATCTCGGGCGCACCCAGATCGAGCAGTCGCTTGAGGCGGTTGTTGCGGTTGATGACACGGCGGTACAGGTCGTTGAGGTCCGACGTCGCGAAACGACCACCGTCGAGCTGGACCATCGGGCGCAACTCCGGCGGGATCACCGGAACGGCGTCGAGGACCATGCCCAGCGGCGAGTTGCCCGACTGCTGGAACGCCGCGACGACCTTGAGTCGCTTGAGCGCGCGCAGCTTCTTCTGGCCCTTGCCGGTGCGGATGATCTCGCGCAGCGACTCGGCCTCGGCGTCGATGTCGAAGTCCTCGAGGAGCTTCTTGATCGCCTCGGCGCCCATGGCACCGGTGAAGTACTCACCGAAGCGGCCCTCGAGCTCGCGGTAGATCTTCTCGTCGACGATGAGCTCGCCGGGCTTCAGCTTGGTGAAGCGGTCCCAGATCTCGTCGAGCTCGTCGAGCTGACGGCCGGCGGCGTCGCGCATACGACGCATCTCGCGCTCGGCGGCGTCGCGGACCTTGCGCTTGGCGTCGGACTTGGCGCCCTCGGCCTCCAGCTCGGCCAAGTCGGCCTCCAGCTTGGACTGGCGCTCGTTCAGCGCGACATCACGCTCGTCCTCGAGCGCCTTGCGCTCGACCTTGATCTCCGACTCCAGCGTCGAGAGCTCGTTGTGACGCAGCTCCTCGTCGACGTGGGTGATCACGTAGGCCGCGAAGTAGATGATCTTCTCGAGATCCTTCGGGGCCAGGTCCAGCAGGTAGCCCAAGCGCGACGGGACGCCCTTGAAGTACCAGATGTGGGTGACCGGAGCGGCCAGCTCGATGTGGCCCATCCGCTCGCGGCGCACCTTGGCGCGAGTGACCTCGACGCCGCAGCGCTCGCAGATGATGCCCTTGAAGCGCACGCGCTTGTACTTGCCGCAGTAGCACTCCCAGTCGCGAGTCGGTCCGAAGATCTTCTCGCAGAACAGGCCGTCCTTCTCCGGCTTGAGCGTGCGGTAGTTGATGGTCTCCGGCTTCTTGACCTCGCCGTAGGACCATTCGTGGATGTCGTCGGCCGTAGCCAGGCCGATCTTCAGTTCGTCGAAGTAGTTGACGTCGAGCACTATTCGCCTCTCAGTGTCTCTGTTGTCGTGAGTTCCGTGGTCTGTTGCTTAAGGGATGGCACGGGGGCGCAGCGCCCCCGTGCATCCATCAGTTGGCGAGGTCGTCGATGCTGGCCGACTCGTTGCGCGACAGGTTGATGCCGAGGTTGGCCGCAGCGCGCTCCAGGTCCTCGTCGTCGTTGTCGGCCATCGTGATGGTCGCACCGTCGCTGGAGAGCACCTCGACGTTCAGGCACAGCGACTGAAGCTCCTTCAGCAGCACCTTGAACGACTCCGGGATACCCGGCTCGGGGATGTTCTCGCCCTTGACGATGGCCTCGTAGACCTTGACGCGGCCGACGACGTCGTCGGACTTGATCGTCAACAGCTCCTGCAGCGTGTACGCGGCACCGTAGGCCTGCATCGCCCAGCACTCCATCTCACCGAAGCGCTGGCCACCGAACTGGGCCTTACCGCCGAGCGGCTGCTGGGTGATCATCGAGTACGGACCCGTCGAACGCGCGTGGATCTTGTCGTCGACGAGGTGGTGCAGCTTGATGATGTACATGTAGCCGACGGCCACCGGGTACGGGAACGGCTCGCCGGAGCGGCCGTCGAACAGCATCGCCTTGCCGTCCTCGTTGACCATGACGTCGCCGTCGCGGTTGGGCAGCGTGGACGCCAGCAGACCGGTGAGCTCCTCCTCCTTCGCACCGTCGAAGACGGGCGTGGCGGTACGGGTGTTCGCCGGTGCGGAGTACATCTCCTCGGGCAGCTTCGACGCCCAGTCGGGCACGCCCGCGGCGACGTCGATGTTCCAGCCGGCCTTGGCGACCCAACCGAGGTGGGTCTCCAGGATCTGGCCGATGTTCATACGACGCGGCACACCGTGGGTGTTCAGGATGATGTCGACCGGCGTCCCATCGGGCAGGAACGGCATGTCCTCGGCAGGGAGGATCTTGCCGATGACGCCCTTGTTGCCGTGGCGGCCGGCGAGCTTGTCACCGTCGGAGATCTTGCGCTTCTGCGCCACGTAGACGCGGACGAGCTCGTTGACGCCCGGGGGCAGATCGTCATCGTCGTCGCGGCTGAAGACACGGACGCCGATGACCTTGCCGGTCTCGCCGTGCGGAACCTTCAGCGACGTGTCGCGCACCTCGCGCGCCTTCTCGCCGAAGATCGCGCGCAGCAGCCGCTCCTCGGGGGTCAGCTCGGTCTCACCCTTCGGGGTGACCTTGCCGACGAGGACGTCGCCGTCGCGGACCTCGGCACCAATGCGCACGATGCCGCGCTCGTCGAGGTCGGCGAGGACCTCGTCGGAGACGTTCGGGATGTCCCGGGTGATCTCCTCGGCACCGAGCTTGGTGTCGCGGGCGTCGATCTCGTGCTCCTCGATGTGGATCGAGGTGAGCGTGTCCTCTTCGACGAGGCGCTGGCTCAGGATGATCGCGTCCTCGTAGTTGTGGCCCTGCCACGGCATGAACGCGACGAGCAGGTTCTTGCCCAGCGCCATCTCACCGTCCTCGGTGCACGGACCGTCGGCCAGCACCTGGCCGGCCTCGACGCGCTGCCCCTCGTCGACGATCGGGCGCTGGTTGGCGCACGTGCCGTGGTTGGAGCGCTCGAACTTGCGCAGCTGGTAGCTCTCGCGGGTGCCGTCGTCGTCCATGACGGTGATGTAGTCGGCCGAGACCTCCTCCACCACGCCGGTGCGGGTCGCGACGATCACGTCGCCACCGTCGACGGCGGCACGCAGCTCCATGCCGGTGCCGACCAGCGGTGCCTCGGACTTCACCAGCGGCACCGCCTGGCGCTGCATGTTCGCGCCCATCAGTGCGCGGTTGGCGTCGTCGTGCTCGAGGAACGGGATCATCGCCGTCGCAACGGACACCATCTGGCGCGGGCTGACGTCGATGTACTGGACCGACGCGGCCGGCACGTACTCGACCTCGGCGCCCTTCACGCGGACGAGCACGCGCTCGTCGGTGATGGTGCCGTTCTCGTCGTAGTTCGTGTTGGCCTGACCGATGAGGAAACGGTCCTCCTCGTCGGCGGTCATGTACTCGATCTCGTCGGTGACGCGGCCGTCGACGACCTTGCGGTACGGCGTCTCGATGAAGCCGAACGGGTTGACCCGCGCGAACACGGCGAGGTTGCCGATCAGGCCGATGTTCGGGCCTTCCGGCGTCTCGATCGGGCACATGCGGCCGTAGTGGC
>CAZVVS010000414.1:0-4599 GCA_964630585.1 uncultured Gordonia sp. | reverse complement strand
GGCGGATCACGCGGACGTCGTGGCAGAAGTACTTGCCGCCGAACTGGGCGCCGATGCCGAAGGACTGGGTCAGTTTGAAGACCTCCTCCTCCAGCTGCGTGTCGCGGAAGCCGTTGCCGGCCATCGAGCCCTCTGTCGGCAGCTCGTCGAGGTAGTGCGCCGACGCATACTTTGCGGTCTTGAGCGCGAACTCCGCCGACGTTCCGCCGATCACGACGGCGAGGTGGTAGGGCGGGCACGCCGCGGTGCCCAGCGAGCGGATCTTCTCGTCGAGGAACTCCAACAGTCGGTTGGGGTTCAAGATCGCCTTGGTCTCCTGGAACAGGAAGGATTTGTTGGCGCTGCCGCCGCCCTTGGCCATGAAGAGGAACTTGTACTCCGGGCCCTTCGGGCCCTGCTCGGTCGCGTAGATCTCTACCTGGGCGGGCAGGTTGGTGCCGGTGTTCTTCTCGTCGTAGACCGTCAGTGGCGCTAGCTGCGAATACCGTAGGTTGAGATTGGTGTACGCGTCGTAGACGCCGCGCGAGATGGCCTCACCGTCGTCGGCGCCGGTCAGCACGCCCTCGGCCTTCTTGCCCATGACGATGGCGGTGCCGGTGTCCTGGCACATCGGCAGAATGCCGCCGGCGGAGATGTTGACGTTCTTGAGCAGGTCGAGCGCGACGAAGCGGTCGTTGCCCGACGCCTCCGGGTCGTCGATGATCTTGCGGAGCTGGCGCAGGTGCGCCGGACGCAGGTAGTGGCTGATGTCGTGGATGGCCTCGGCGGTGAGGAGTCGGATCACCTCGGGGTCGACCTTGAGGAAGGTGCGTCCGTCGACTTCGAAAGTCGAGACACCCTCGGTGGTGATGAGCCGGTAGGGCGTCTCATCGGGGCCGGTTGGGAGCAGGTCGGAATACAGAAAATCCGGAGCCTGGGCTGGAGTGCTCACGACGTCGATGATATCGCCGCGCGAGCGCCGCCGTGGCGTTCAGGCTGGCCTAACCCCGCGTTAGGTTCAGAGGGCGAGGCGGGCGTACTCGCGAAGCTTCGAGGTGCGGTGGAAGCTCTCGATCCGGCGGATCGTGCCGGACTTCGATCGCATCACCAGCGAGCGGGTCGTCGCACCGTTCGCACGGTAGGAGACGCCGCGCAGCATGTCGCCGTTGGTGACGCCGGTCGCGGCGAAGAACGTGTTCTCCCCGCGCACCAGGATGTCGGTGGTGAGCACGCGGTCGAGATCGTGTCCAGCAGCAATCGCCTTGGCGCGCTCCTCGTCGTCGCGCGGCCACAGCTTGCCCTGAATCTCCCCGCCCATGCACTTCATCGCGACGGCGGTGATGATGCCCTCTGGTGTGCCGCCGATGCCCATGAGGAGGTCGACGGAACTGGCGTCATCGGCCGCAGAGATCGCACCGGCGACGTCGCCGTCGGAGATCAGCCGCACCTTCGCGCCCGCGGCACGGATCTGGCCGATGAGGTCGGCGTGGCGGGGACGGTCGAGGACGACGACGGTGAGGTCGGCGACCTCGATGCCCTTGGCCTTGGCGACGGAGTTGATGTTCCACTCCACGGACTGGTTGATGTCGATGTGGCCCTTGCCCTCCGGACCGACGCAGATCTTGTCCATGTAGAAGACGGCCGACGGGTCGTACATCGTGCCGCGCTCGGAGACGGCGATGACCGCGATCGAGTTGGGGCGGCCCTCGGCCATCAGCGTGGTGCCGTCGATCGGGTCGACGGCCACGTCGCAGTCGGGCCCGTCGCCGTCGCCGACCTCTTCACCGTTGTAGAGCATCGGTGCTTCGTCTTTCTCGCCCTCGCCGATGACGACGACGCCGCGCATCGACACCGTCGAGAGCAACTCGCGCATCGCGTCGACCGCCGCGCCGTCGCCGGCGTTCTTGTCGCCGCGCCCGGCCCATCGCCCGGCAGCCATCGCGGCGGCCTCGGTCACGCGGACCAACTCCATCGCCAGGTTGCGGTCGGGGGCTTCGTTGGTGCTGGTCATGGATGCGCCTCTCGTGGCTCGACAGCGTCGTCGAGATATCTGGGGTCGTCGGGATCGTCGGCCCACCGTCGGTTCGTGTCCATCTTTTCATGGCGCCCACCGACCGTGTGCGGGTCGCCTGGGATACTGGCCGGTATGGCCGACAAACCGCGCATTCTCAACAACGGCAAGGACATGCTCATGTCCCTGCTGGTGTTGCTGATCCTCGTCGTCTTCGTCGTGATCACCTCGCGCAACTGCTCCATCGGGCTCACCGGTGGCGCCTCTGACGACAAGATCCCGCCGTTCGACGTGTCCGCGGCGCTGCAGGCCGATGCCTCGACGATGCCGTTCCCGATCCGTCAACCGGCGTTGCCCGCCGGATGGAAGCCCAACTCGGGGACGTCCGGGCAGATCGGCGGCAAGCAGGTGAGCACGGTCGGCTGGATCACGCCCGGCGGGTACTACCTGGGGCTCAGTCAATCCGACGCCACCGAGTCCGAACTGCTGCCGACGCTGAACCCCAACGCGGACAAGGACGGCCCGCTGGCCGGAACCGGCAGTCGCGAAGTCGGTACCACCAAGTGGGTCACCTACGTCGCCGGGGACCGGCTGGCCCCAAGCGACGGGATGCGCAAGGTGTGGGTCGCCGATCTGGGCGACGTGCGGATCGCGCTGTCGGGCAAGGCCGGTGAGGCCGAGTTCACGACCTTGGCGCAGGCGGTCGTCTTGGCCGCACCGTTGCCGTCGGGGCGCCGCTGACACGCGCCAACTTCAGCAGATTTGAGGCCGGTCTCCGGGATATTCCCGTCGAACTCCCGGATTCAGGCCGAAGTTGGCAGGCCTACTCGTCGTCGGGGCGCAGGACGGCCTCAATGCGCTCACGTGCGCCGGCGAGGTGCTCCTCGCAACGGGTCGCCAGTGCTTCGCCGCGTTCCCACAGCTTCAGGGACGTGTCCAGGTCCAGGCCGCCTTGCTCGAGGACGCCGACGACCTCGACGAGCTCGTCGCGGGCCTGTTCATAGCCCAATTCGACGACCGGTGTCCACGCCGACGGATCGATGCTGCTCACGGCGTTCCCTCCTGTTCGGTGACCTGCGCGGTGACGGCGCCGTCGGCGACGCGGATCCGCACGTGCGCCCCCTCGGGCAGGTCCGTCCTCGCGCGGGCCACGCGGCCGTCGTCGTCGAGATTCTGCACGATCGCATAGCCGCGGGCCAGGGTTTGCGCCGGGCCCAGGGTGGCCAGCCGCGCGGCGAGGTGCTCGTGACGGTGGTCTTCGCGTTCGAGTAGGCGGGTGATGTCGCGGCGGATGTCGGCGCGGTGGCGGTCGACCGCTCCGGCGTGCGCGTCGACGAGGCGCATCGGGTCGGCGAGGACCGGGCGCGCGCGCAGGCCGTCGACGATGTGCTGTTGGCGCAATACCCAATTGCGCAGCGCGCCGGCGCTGCGACGGCGCATGGTCACGATGCCGGCCAACTCGGCGTCGACGTCGGGCACGATGCGTTTGGCGGCGTCGGTCGGGGTGGCCGCACGCAGGTCGGCGACGAGGTCGAGCAGCGGGTTGTCGGGTTCGTGGCCGATCGCACTGACCACCGGGGTGGTGCATGCGGCGACGGCCCGGAGCAGCTGCTCGTCGGAGAACGGCAGGAGGTCTTCGACGGATCCGCCGCCGCGGGCGATGACGATGACGTCGATCTCGGGGTCGTCGTTGAGGATCTTCAACTCGCCCAGGATGCGCGGCACCGCCGACGGTCCTTGCACGGGGGCGTCGCGCACTGTGATCCGGACTCCCGGCCACCGCGATTGGGCGACGGCGACGACGTCACGGCTGGCGGCCGACGCGCGGCCGCTGATCAGGCCGATACCACGGGGGAGGAAGGGCAGCGGCCGCTTGAGGCGGGAGTCGAAGAGTCCCTCGGCGGCCAGGAGTTGGCGCAGCCGCTCGATGCGGGCCAGGAGTTCGCCGATGCCGATGGCGCGGATCTCGGTGACGCGCAGTGAGACCGTGCCGCGGCCGGTGTAGAACGACGGTCGTCCGCACATGACGACGCGGGTGCCGTCGACCAGCGGCACGGGGGAGCGGTCGATGACCTCGGGCGGGCACGTGACGGTGAGTGACATGTCCGCGGCCGGGTCGCGCAGGGTGATGAACGCGGTGCGTGTGCCGGGTCGTCGTGACAACTGGGTGATCTGCCCCTCCACCCAGATCTGGCCGAGCCGGTGGATCCACTCCGCGATCTTGACGTTGACCGTGCGGACCGGCCACGGCTCGTCGGCGGAGTTGGCAGACACGCGCTAGCGGTCGGACTTCGCGGCGATGCGGTTCTCCAGCATCGTCACGAACGGGGTGCGGTTGCGGGCCGAGCGCTCGTAATCGGCGAGGACGCGCAGATCGTCGACGTCGACGGTGCGGATCTTCGCGCGCAACTGAGCAAGCGTGAGGTTGTCGTAGTCCAGGAACTCGGCGACCTCGGGGGCGGGGGTCGACGGCTTCTTGGCGGCGGGCTTGGCCGGCTCAGCTGCCTCCGTCCCCGCCGGCACCGAGCTGTACAGCGCAAAGCGGCCGGCCGCAGCGGTGTCCGGTGCGTCGCCTGCGGGCTGCGCAGCGACCTTCTTGGCGGCAGCTT
>CAZVVS010000413.1:0-4606 GCA_964630585.1 uncultured Gordonia sp. | reverse complement strand
AGCCTCCCCCGACTCCTCGTAGTCGAGGCTGGCGTAGCCGCGCGTGCGCGACTTCAGCGAGTCGAAGAAGTCGAAGATGATCTCGGCCATCGGCAGCGTGTAGCGGATCTCGACGCGCGTCTCCGACAGGTAGTCCATGCCGCCGAGCTCACCGCGCCGGGACTGGCACAGCTCCATGATCGCGCCGATGTACTCGCTCGGCGCGATGATCGTCGTCTTCGTGATGGGCTCGAAGATCTCCTTCGTCTTGCCCGACGGCCAATCCGACGGGTTGGTGACGATGTGCTCGGCCCCGTCGTCCATGACAACCCGGTAGACGACGTTGGGGGCGGTGGAGATCAGGTCGAGGTCGAACTCGCGCTCGAGGCGCTCGCGGGTGATCTCCATGTGCAGCAGGCCGAGGAAGCCGCAGCGGAAACCGAAGCCCAGCGCCACCGAGCTCTCCGGCTCGAAAGTGAGCGCGGCGTCGTTGAGCTGCAATTTCTCCAAGGCCTCGCGCAGCACCGGGTAGTCCGAGCCGTCCACCGGATACAAGCCCGAGTAGACCATCGGCACGGGCTCGCGGTAGCCGGTCAGCGCCTCCTGCGCACCATTGCGGGCTGTGGTCACAGTGTCGCCGACCTTTGACTGTCGGACGTCCTTCACCCCTGTGATGAGGTAGCCGACCTCACCGACGCCCAGGCCCTTGCTCGGCTTGGGCTCGGGCGAGACGATGCCGACCTCGAGCAGCTCGTGGGTGGCACCGGTCGACATCATCGCGATCTTCTCGCGAGGCACGATCCTGCCGTCGACGACGCGGACATAGGTGACCACGCCGCGGTAGGTGTCATAGACGGAGTCGAAGATCATCGCCCGGGCCGGCCCATCCGGGTCGCCGACTGGAGCCGGCACCTTCTCGATGACACGGTCGAGAAGTTCGGCGACGCCCTCGCCGGTCTTGCCCGAGACGCGCAGCACCTCGTCGGGCTCGCAGCCGACGATGTGGGCGAGCTCGGCTGCGTAGCGCTCCGGGTCGGCGGCGGGCAGGTCGATCTTGTTGAGGACCGGGATGATCTCCAGGTCGTTTTCCATGGCGAGGTACAGGTTGGCCAGCGTCTGCGCCTCGATGCCCTGCGCGGCGTCGACGAGGAGCACCGCCCCCTCGCACGCCTCGAGGGCACGACTCACCTCGTACGTGAAGTCGACGTGGCCGGGAGTGTCGATGAGGTGGATGACGTAATCGGTCTTGCTTCCATCGGCTTCTTCGACCTGCCATGGCAGGCGCACGTTCTGAGCCTTGATGGTGATGCCGCGCTCGCGCTCGATGTCCATGCGATCGAGGTACTGGGCGCGCATCTGCCGCTCCTCGACCACGCCGGTGAGCTGCAGCATTCGATCGGCCAGGGTGGACTTGCCGTGGTCGATATGGGCGATGATGCAGAAGTTCCGGATGCGCGCCGGGTCGGTGAACGTGGTGTCGGCAAAGCTGGAAATGGGAGTTACTCCTCGTCGAAAGGGTCGACTTTCAGTCTGTCATGCCTGCGCTGAGGAGGGGCGTTCGACCTACGGTAGTGGCGTGCGCCCCTTCACCGCCCCCGCCTCCGTCGCAGCCGACGGACGCGAAACCCCCGCCGTCGTCGCCGACCTCCACGAACCCGACGGCGATCCGGTCGCCGTCCTCGTCCTGGCCCACGGCGCCGGCGGCAACCGCGACGGCGCGATCCTGCGGGCCTACGCCGAGGAGTTCTGCGCCCGCGGGCTGCTCGTCGCGCGTATCGACCTCCCCTACCGGCAGCGCCGTCCGAAGGGCCCGCCCGGCAGGGCCGACGCGGCGCGCGACCGCGACGGCATCGCCGCGGCATGTGCGGCGATCGGCGCGCTGTGTAGCGCACCGCTCGTCGTCGGTGGCCACTCCTACGGCGGCCGGCAGGCCTCGATGCTCGTCGCCGAGCAGCCCGGTCTTGCCGGCGGGTTGCTCCTCAGTTCCTATCCCCTGCACCCGCCTGGCAAATCCGAGCGCTTACGAACCGAGCACCTGGGCGATATCGCGGTGCCCACCGTCGTCATCCACGGACGTACCGACCCGTTCGCGTCGTCGCAGGAAATAGCGGCGGCCGTCGCCCTCATCAACGCCCCCACACGGATCGTCACCGTCGCCGCACCACACGCGCTCAATCCCGCGCGCACCGACGTCGCCGCGCTGGCCGCCGATGCAGTCGACGAGGTGATCCTCCGCCGCTGAGCCACAGGGGACGAACGTCGCAAACTAGGTCGAACGACCTAGTTCGATTCGTCCCTTCCAACGGGCTGCGTTATCGTCTCTCGCATGATCAATCGCCGCATCTTCGCCACCCTCGGTGTCGCCGCGACCATCGCTGCGACTGGCACCGTCCTCCCATCCGCCACCCCGGACGCCAAGGCCTACGAGTACAACTGGGGCGCTATCTCGTGGGGTTGGCAGGGCAACACCGGCTACGCGGTCGACTATCCGAATGCCGGCTCGGCCATCCGCGCCGCAAAGGGCACTTGCGGGTCGTGCGGCTACTTCACCTTCTACAACTCGTGCGGCGCCATCGCCTACCGCTTCGGCTACCGGACCGTCATCGGCCGCGCCAGCGGGTACCCGACGCGGGCGGCCGCCGAGAACGCCGCACGGGCCAAGGCCGGGCCGGGTTCGCACATTCGCGCCTACGCCTGCACCACCCGATAGCCGAATCCACGATGTCTGACGCCACGGGGCCGCACTCGCCGAGTGCGGCCTCGCGCTCGTCTGCCCTACGCACATCGTTCACCGCGAGCGTCGCACGCGCGATCGTGTACTGCCCGAATCTCGATGGTGATGCCGATCCGGGCGAGGTCGTTTGGACCTGGGTCCCCTTCGAGGAGGACGCGAGCCAGGGGAAGGATCGCCCAGTCCTGATCGTCGGGCGCGACGTCCACGAGCACGAGCCCGACCACGTGCTCGGGCTCATGCTCTCGAGCAAGGATTACCACGCCGGTGAATCGAACTGGCGCGCTCTGGGCGCCGGGGTGTGGGACGCCGACCACCGTCGGAGCTTCGTACGCCTGGACCGCGTGCTGGTCATCGTCGCCGATCGCATCCGGCGCGAGGGGGCCGTCTTGGACCGACGACGGTTCGAAACGATTGCCGCAGAACTGCGCACGCATTACGGCTGGCGCTAGCGGCCTCGCCTCGCGCGACTCTGACGTGCCCGGTTGCGCACGCCGACGACCCGCCTACGAGCCTTGCGCATGACGTTGCGCGCCGCCGACGACCACCGCGGCTGCGGCGCCGGCATCGGGGCGATCTTCACCATGCCGGCCAGCGCGTCGAGCGCCGCGTCGAGCACGTCCTGCTGCGACGGCGACTGCGCGTCGTCACCGGCCTGCTCGGCGACGGCCAGGTCATCGAGATCCCCCACGATGTCGTACCCGCGCGCGGAGACGGCGGCGGCCATCGCCCTGGCCCGCCGAGCCGCCCAATACCGCTGCTCGGTCGAGAGGCCCTGCGGCGCACCGCGCTCCCCGGCGAACAAGACTTCGCCGATCAGCTCACCCTTGACGATTCGCTCGTACCGCGCCCACTCGATCTCGCTGGGCTGCAAGCGGTCGTTGAGCTGGCGCAGGAACTCTGCCTGCGCTGCCGACAGCGACGAGTTGGCGCTCTCGATTGGCTCCGACAACGCCGATTCGTCGACGCCGAGCACGCCGAGGAAGCGCTCCCACAGACTGGTGTCGGCGCCTTTGCGCGGCACGGTGACCAGGTGGATGCTGCCCTCGGGCACCGCGCTGCTCCAGTCGTCGAGGATGCGGACGTAGTCCTGGAACTCCCAGAACGGCCCCTCCTCGCCGTGGCTCAAGTCGGCCGAATCTGCCCGCGCGGCCACGGCGTCGACGAATTCGTCGAATGTGCCACGGCGCTGGTTCTTCACGTTCTCCTGCCACGCCGACGGCAGCTGGCGCGCGAGGTCGCGGACGGTGACGATGACGTGCACCTCGTCGGCGAAGTCCAGATCGCCGACGAATCGGGCGATCTGCTCCCGGTTGGCCGTCGCCAGCAACTCGTGCGACACCAGGCTCGTCCCCGGCCAGGCACGCATTTGCGCGACCATCGTCGACCAGGCACCCGCGTGCTCGGGATCGACCCAGTCCAGGTACCGCTTGGGCTGCAGGTGTGCGGCGGCGTGGAAGTGGTCGTCGATCCCGTCGCCGGGGTAGCACAGGCCGACGCCCAGCGCGCGATCCCGGTTGCGCCACAACCGATCCTGCAGATAGGTGGTTCCGGTCTTGGGCAGCCCGATATGGACGAACACGACTGACATAGCGCCCACCCTAATTTCCGGTGCACGGCCCCGGTGGGGCTGCCTCGCGATTTGGGTGGCGCGCGGGACGGCTGGTAAAGTCGTCGGTCGGTGTCAACCCAGATCTAACCAGAGGAAAAACTCGCGTGGCAAACATCAAATCGCAGGTCAAGCGCAATAAGACCAATGAGACGGCGCGTCGACGCAACCAGTCGGTTCGCTCCGCCCTTCGCACCTCCATCCGTCACTTCCGCGAGGCCGTTGAGGCCGGCGACAAGGGCAAGGCCGGCGAGCTGCTCGTCTCGACCAGCCGTGAGCTCGACAAG
>CAZVVS010000412.1:0-4627 GCA_964630585.1 uncultured Gordonia sp. | reverse complement strand
TCAACGAGTTCGACCACGATCCCGACGGCAAGGCCGCGGCGCTGTTCCAGACCAACTACCTCGCGCGGGGCCAGAACGGGGCCGAGCCGATTGCCTATGCCTATCGCTACACCGACGGCGTCAACACCGGGGTGGCCAGCGGCTTGAACACGTTCTCCGAATTGTCCGGCGACCCCAAGCCGATGCCCTCGGTACCGACACCGGCGTACATCATCACCGCGACGGCCACGAGCAGATAGGTCAGTAGGATCGTGATCACCGCTAGCAATCCGGCGCGGCCCGGCGTCTTCTCCGGATCCTTCGACTCCTCACCAAGCGTGAGGCAGGTGTCCCAGCCCCAGAAGGCGAAAATCGAACCGGTGACGCCGACGACGAAGGCTCCCAGTGCGAGTCCGCTGAACGGGTTGAACCAGTCGAGCGAGAAGGACAGGTGGAATTGCGACGAACTCGCCCGCACGATCGCGCTGATGGCGAACACCACGAGGACGACCATCTGGAAGCCGACGAGGCCGTATTGGACAGCCTTGCTGGTGGTGATTCCGCGCCCGGCTATCCACGCCGCCAGGGCGATGAATATGAGTGTGGTCACGATGTTGATCAGCCTGTTCCCGGCTAGATCGGCTATCGAGTCCTTGTTGGCCAATTGCGCGATGAACAGATAGAGGAAGTCGACGGCGATGGCTGCGAGGTTCGACAGCACGATGATCGTCGCCAGGACCATGCCCCAGCCACACATCCACCCGACATACGGACCGAAGGCCTTCGTCGACCAGGTGAAGGAGGCACCACAGTCGGGCGCCCGCGAGTTCAATTCGCGGTATGCATAGGCCGTGAGGAACATCGGGATGAACCCGGCGATGAAGACCGCCGGCATCTTCAAGCCGACCGCGGCGACGATGACGCCGATGCTCGCGGTCAGGGTGTATCCGGGTGCCACACAGGACACGCCGAGGACCGCGCCGGCGAACGTGCCGACCGAACCCTCCGCCAGGCCCTTGTCGACGAGGTCGGAGCCCTTTGCGGTCGTGGTCACTTCAGGCGCTTGATCGGGAGCGCTCATCACGCGTCCTCCTTCGGGATGACGACCATCGGAACGTCCAACACGCGCAGCATCTTTGCGGCGGTGGACCCGAGGAACAACCGGCTGCGTGCAGCGAGCCGGCTCGACCCGACGACCACGATGTCGCCGTCATTCCAATCGAGTTTGTTGACCGCGTCCTCGATGGTGGGACCGGTCACGATCGCCCAGTCGACGTCGACGCCCTCCGGCAAGCGCGAACGCGCCTCGTCGAAAGCCGCCTCGGCATGCGCGGTGGCCGCGGCGACCACCTCTTCGTCGGGTCGCCGCCGTCGCCCGCCTTCGCTGTCGAGGGCGATGAGGGACACCACCCGGAGCGGGACGTGCGCCTCCTTCGCCCCGGTGATGGCGGTGTCGAAGAGGCGCTGCGCACCCGGACGGCGTCCCAGCGCGCAGGTGATCTCGCTGATCCGCGTGACCTTGGATCGGCGCACTCCGCGGGGCGAGAGGACCAGCGGCAGCGGCGAGGAGTGCACCAGTTCATTGACCGTTGACCCGAGCGAGTGGCCACCGATCAATCCGCCACCAGCTCCGCCGACCACGATGGCAGCGGCTCCCACGCGCTGTGCCTCGGCGATGATCCCTTCGGCCGCCGACTCGTAGAACGCGATGTGGGTGGCCGTCTCGATGTCGTCGGGCACCAGCTGGCGGGCCTCTGCCAGCCAGTCGTCGGCCTGCTCACCGAGGACGGCGTCGAAATCACCGGCGTGCAGTGCTCCCTGCTCATCGGGCGGCAAGACGATGCCGATGTCGATCGCCGCATCGAGCGACTGCGCTATGCGAACGGCGACGGCGACGGCGTCGGCGCCGCCCGGTGTAGCCAGATAGGCGACGTAGATCCGCCGCTTCGGGGTGACAGTCTGATTCATGTGGGTCTCCTCAATGCCCGCAGCCACACCCGCAGCCACCGGCCTCGTTGCCGTCGGCGAGCGGGAGCTCGGTGGGCTCGGTGGAACAGCAGGACGACTTCGACTGCGTCGGTGCGACATCGAGTGCAGGGTTCCGCACGAAGAATCCGAACGGTTTGAGCCAGAAGCTGACGATGTCCGACGACATCATCGGCCAATCCTCGGGCCGGGTGATGTGGTGGATACCGAAGGTGTACCAGAGCACGACGTCGGTGTTCTCGATGTTCCGGTTGGCCTTGGTCCACTCGGGCAGGCCCATCCCGGAACCGCCCTGATTGACGAACTCCCCTGCGGGCCACCGCTCGTCGCGGGCGTTCGGCGTGACCCAGAGTGTGTGCTTGATGACCTCGGCACGCCCCAGGATGGGCGAATCGTCGACGAACATCGGCGGGAACGCGGCCGACGGGCCGAGCTTGTACGCCGGATGCAACCCGATATCGGTGGTGACGTTGTCGTTGGAGATCTTCCACGCCTTCTGCGTCGCGTAGTTCGGGTTCTGCTTGGCCTCTTCCTCGGTGCGCAGCGGCGTGTTCACCTGGCGAAGGGAAAGCCCGTACGGATTGTCGGGACCCATCGGCTCCGGCACGGACTCGCTCGCGTAGACGGTGTTTTCGGTGCCGTCAATGTCCAGGTCCATGCGCGTGGTGATGAAGTGCTGGTGGAACGGCGCATAAGTGCTTTGGTCGACGACCGTGCCGTGCGCGGGCACCTGCCCCGGTTCGAGGTAGGTGATCATCATGATGCCGGTGGCGCGCACCTCGCATTCGATGTTGCCGTCCTCGTAGAAGCGCCAGTACACGAGGTACTCGTAGTTGGCGACAGTGGTGTGGAACGACACCGTGAGGCGCCGCTGGCGTCGGACTTCCACACCGCCGTTGGCGTCGACGTGCTTCCAGCCGACGGCGTTGTCCTCCTCGTGGATGCAGATCGCATTGGTGATCGTGTACGGCGCGCCCTTGCTGTCGTGCAGGGTCTGATCCAGGTAGCGGATCTCCCCGAGACAGTCGCATCCCAGTGAGAGGGAGGTGGTCATGAAACCGAGACCCCATTCACCGACGTCGAAGGCCGTGCGGCGCCAGTGGTCGGGAGCATGGTCGCGGTAGGGCACCACCATCTCGGCGAACGAGATCCGGTGCGCAATCTTGCGGACGTTCCCGTTGTCGTTGTAGGTGATCTGGTGCAGCGTCATGCCCTCGCGGTGGTTGAAACCGACACGCACAGACCAGTTCTGCCACTCCAACCGATTGCCGTCCAGCGTGAACGACGGTCCCTCGGGCTGGATGATCTCCAGCGGCCGCAGCGGCGGCCGCGTCGAAGCATTCCGGATCCGCTCGGGGATCAGGCGCGGGATGTACTCCCCCATGATGTCCGGGCGCTCGGTGCCGGGGGTCTCGTCGATCTCCAGTAGTTCCATCGAGTTCAGGTCGATCAGGCAGTGGAAGCCCTTTACCGGGCCGGCGTACGGGTTGGCGTCGGTGGACCCGCGCACCCACGTATCCGACCAGCCGACGCGCCGGTCGCGGTACTTATCCGGGATCAGCACCTCACCGAAGGTCCAGGTGTCCATGAACACCAGGTCGAAGTCGGTGACGCCGCGCGCCTTCAGCGCAGCGATGACGTCCGGGTGTGCCCGCAGCGCCTCGTCGGCCTCGTGCCATTCGTCGACGGTGAGATTGGTCTGCACGCCCGGGAAGTGGTTCCACTCCAGGAGGGTGCCCTCGTCGAGCGAGACCAGACCCTTGTAGACGGCGTTGGCCGCACGCTCGACGAGGACCGCTTCGGCCAGGCGGGGCGGGCGCGTCCCGTCGTCGTCGAACGCAGCCAACTCGGCCTTGCTGGGTTCGACCATCTCCATCGAGGTGTACCGCCAGCCTTCGCCGACGCCCCTCTCGGCGGTCAGGATCTCGGTGATGCGGACGAATTCTTCGCCCGACAGCGGGTCGAGCGGATGGCGGTTGTCGGACATGGGCGGTTGTGCTCCTTCTCGTCAGGTCTGCTGGGGTGGCTGGTGGCGGCTCAGTGAGCACTCATCACGTGCTTGATCCGCGTGTAGTCCTCCAGCCCGTATATCGACAGGTCCTTGCCGTAGCCCGAGAACTTGAACCCACCGTGCGGCATCTCCGCGACGAGCGGGATGTGGCAGTTCACCCACACGCAGCCGCTGTCGAGTCGCGCGGTCATCCGCAGCGCGGTGCCGTTGTCAGTGGTCCACACACTCCCGGCCAACGCGTAGTCGACACCGTTGGCCAGTTCGACGGCCTCGTCCTCGGTGGAGAACCGCTGCACCGTGAGAATCGGGGCGAACGTCTCCTCCTGGACGATCGGATCGTCCTGGGCCACGCCGCTGACGACCGTCGGCTCGACGTAGAAGCCGCTGTCACCGAGCCGCTTGCCACCGGCCTCGACCTTCGCGTGGGCCGGCAACGAGGCGAGCTTCTCCAGCACCGCGTTGAAGTGGTTGATGTTGTTCATCGAGCCGTAGAAGGCGTCCTCGTCGTCGGGGGCGCCGGGTCGCAGCTTGCCGGCCTGTTCGACGAGGGCCGCGACGAATTCGTCGTGGATCGACTCGTGGACGATGGCGCGCGTCGCGGCGGTGCAGTCCTGGCCGGCGTTGAAGTACCCGGCGCCCGCGATGCCCTCG
>CAZVVS010000411.1:0-4633 GCA_964630585.1 uncultured Gordonia sp. | reverse complement strand
CAAGGGAGTCCTGACCGTGCGCAAAGTCCCCGGCGGCCTCCTGATCGGAATCGTCGTGACGACGATCTTGGCGATCATCGTCGAGGCGGTTGCCAAACCGGGCGACTGGGCGCTGAACACCCCGAAGCTGCCCGACTCGGTGGGCGGCTTGCCCGACCTGTCGCTCGTCGGTCAAGTGGACCTCTTCGGGGCGTTTACCGAGCACGGCACCGCCGCACACGTGGTCTCCGCACCTGCTATCGGCGCGACGATCCTGTTGTTCACCCTGGTGTTGTCGAACTTCTTCGACGCGATGGGCACCATGACCGGGTTGGGCAAGGAAGCCGGACTCGCCGACGAGAACGGCACGCTGCCCGGTATCGGCAAGGCCCTCGCCGTGGAGGGCACCGGCGCCATTGCCGGCGGCCTGGGCTCCGCGTCGTCGAACACGGTGTTCGTCGAATCGGCGTCGGGGATCGCCGAAGGGGCGCGCACCGGCCTGGCCAACGTGGTCACCGGCGTGCTCTTCCTCGCTGCGATGTTCTTCACCCCGCTCTACAAGGTCGTGCCCTTGGAGGCGGTCGCCCCCGCGCTCGTCGTGGTGGGCGCGTTGATGATGGGGCAGATCCGCTCCATCGACTTCACCCGCTTCGAGTACGCACTGCCCGCGTTCCTGACGATCGTCGCGATGCCGTTCACCTACTCGATCGCCAACGGCATCGGCCTCGGGTTCATCAGCTGGGTGGTCCTGGCGACGGCCCGCGGCAAGGCTCGTGAACTCCACCCGATCCTGTGGGCGGTGGCCGTCGTCTTCGTGGTCTACTTTGCCCGCGCACCCATCCAGGAATTGCTCACCTGATCAGAAATCGGTGCCCGTTGCCGGGTGGTGCTCGGTCTGCCACACCCGCGCGAACGCGCGCAGCGACTCCGGCGACGACGCCCTGACCCGGCCCGCCGCGGCGAGATCGCGCGCGTCGACGCCGCCCATGTACAGGCTGCCCAGTCCGGCGATATCGCAGGTGACTTCTCCGTCGGCCGCGGTGGCCGACTCATCGCGCGTCACCTGTGCCACGCCGTCGACGATGCGCAGGGCGAAGCGTCCGCCCGCACCGCCCGTCGGATCGTCCACGATGAGCGCGGCGTCCAGGTCGTTGGCGTAGGTGCGTGCAGTCAGGGCCGCGGGAACGTCCAGAATCGCGATCCACAGGGTGTCGCGACGGCCGGTCAGCGACACCCCCCGCAGGTCGGTCAACTTGAACGGCAGCGGATCGCCGACGGACAGGGTCGCGGTCGTCGACGCCACCAGGTCCAGGGCCGCCAGCACGCGCCACAGTTCGGTGTGGGCCTCCTCGGTGACTGCGACGACCTCTTCGATCCGCGCGACCGGCAGCTCGCTGGCGCTATCGGCCGAGTCGAGTCGGTACGTCGCATACCCGTCCGTGTGCACAATGGCGTGCCGCTCGCTGAGCGTGGGCAGCCGGCTCGACGGCCGGTCGTCGAGTTCGGCCTGCCACCACAGCGCGTCGCGCGCCATCACGCCGGGATGGACCCGCGCCCACCGCTCGTACAGCGGCGGCGCGATCGCGGCGAGCTCGGCGGCGTCGACGAAGCGCACCGGTGATTGGGCCGGCGCGGGCACGCGCAGGCTCTGCGGGCCCGTGATGCGGGCGGATTCGGCGAACACCGCCGGCCCGAAGCCGAACCGCTCGTAGATGGTGCCCTCCGACGCCCACAGTGCTGCGACCGGATGTCCCTCGGTGTCCCACTTCGAGCGCAGTCGGGTCAGCAGCTCCCTCAGGATGCCGCGGCGCCGATGAGTCGGCGACACCGACACCCACGTCAGACCCGGGAAGGCGACAGAGCCGCCGCCGGGGACCGACATCTGCAGCCGGTAGTACATCGCCATCCCGACCAGCGGTGCCCCCGGCAGCGCGGGATCGCGGGCGATCATCGTGTCCTCGTCAGCGATGCGGGCCCGCTCATTGGCCTGCTGGTGCTCGTCGAGCGGTGCAGTGATCCCGAAGGCCCGGGCGGTGGACGCGAAGATCTCGCGCCAGTCCCCGTCGACGGCCGGGCGGAACTCCAGTCCGTGGTGCGCAGGCATGCGACTACCGTATCGGTGGTGTCCGCCTCTGGAACGCTTCCCGTGCGCGTCGTCGACATCACCGATCCCGACGACGAGCGGGTCGACGACTTTCGCGACCTGAACTCTGTCGACCGCCGCCCCGACCTCCCGGTGCTCCCCGGCGGCCGAGTCGGTAAGGGCCTGGTGATTGCCGAGGGCGTTCTCGTCGTCGAGCGCATGGTCGCCTCCCGGTTCGCGCCGCATGCCTTCCTGGGCGTCGCCCGGCGTCTCGAGGAGTTGTCCGCGACGCTGCTGCCGGTCAAGGACCCTGCCGCGGGGCTCGATTCGGCCCGCCCGCTACCGCTCCCGTTCTACCGCGCCACGGCCGACGTGATGGCACAGATCGTCGGGTTCCACCTCAACCGCGGCGTGCTCGGCGTCGCGCGCAGGCCCGACGAGCTGACCGTTGAACAGGTCGTCGACGGGGCCTCGGTCGTGGCGGTGCTGGAGGGCGTCAACGACCACGAGAACATCGGCTCGATCTTCCGCAACGCGGCCGGGCTCGGCGTCGACGCAGTGCTCTTCGGCACCGGCTGTGCCGATCCGCTGTACCGGCGCTGCGTGCGCGTGTCGATGGGCCATGCCCTGCTGGTTCCGTTCGCGAAGCTGCCAGACTGGCCTGCCGAGCTGAACCTGCTGGCCGAGGACGGATTCCAGACGGTGTCACTCACCCCGGATCCCGCGTCTCCGATGCTCGCGGACGCGGTGGCCGAGGCACGGAAGGTGGCCTTCCTCGTCGGTGCGGAGGGACCCGGCCTGTCCGCCGCGGCGATGCGCGCCAGTCATGTGCGTGCCCGCATTCCGATGAGTCGCGGCACCGATTCGCTGAACGTCGCCACAGCTGCGGCGGTCGCCTTCTACGAGTTGGCCCGCAGCGGGACGGGCGAAGACGAGTAGTCGGCTACTCGCGCTGAGGGCGGAATACCGGGTTTCACTGGAGTGACCAATTGATCGCACTACCGGGAGGTCCCACCATGAAGAAGCGCAGTCTGTCCGCCGTCGTCGCCGCCATTGCGGCTGTCGCCCTCCTGAGCTTCGGCGCGACGTCCGCACCTGATTCGTCGCGCACTCAGGCAGACACGCCGGCGTACTGCCCCAAGCTGGGGTCCATCGACCTTCCCTGCATGGTCTGACTCCAGGCTGGTCGTCCGCGGCAGCGCCTACTGGTGCGGGTTGCTGCCGCGGACGCCGAGCAAGACGTCCTCCCAGCCCGGAACCTCGGGCTTGGCCTTACGGCGCGCACGTTTGGGCGGTTCGTGGTCGGACTCCTGCTCGCGTTCTGCAGGCGGGGGCGGCGGCGTAACGACGCTCTGTGCGTCGACGGTCACCGATTCGGCCGGATCGGCCACCGGCTGGAGCTGGTGGCGTCCGGCCGATCCGGGGTGGAGCAACTCGTCGGCGGTGTTGTCGAGGGCATCGGTCGTGCCGCCCTGCGACCCGGGCGCGTAGCGCCAGTGGGCGTGGTTCACGGTATGTCCGGCGGTCCAGGTCAGCTGGCCGACCCAGTTGCCGTCGTCGCCCTTCCAGGCATCCCATTCGCCGACCGCGGGGTTGAGACCGCGCGACCGCAGGGCCGCCGCCACGATCTCGTCGAGCGTGGCCAGTGCCGGACCGTCCTCGCGCATCGGATGGGACGCGCGGATCAACTCGGAGGCGCGGGTGCGTTCCAACAGCACCGGATGAGCGAAGCGCTGGACGCGGTCGGCGGTCGTGCCGGCTTCCGCGGCGACTTCCTCCACGCTGGCTCCGGCGCGAATGCGTGCCTGGATCTCCCGGGGTCGCAGCAGCGAGTCCATCTCGATCTGTATCTGACCCAACCGGGTCACATCGCCGCGGGCCGCTGCGCGCAACCGGTCATCGGCGGGAATGCGGAACTTCTCCCCGGTCTCAGCGTCGACGCAGATGACGTGACTGGCGTCAGCGTCGACGCTGGTGACGCGCAGCTCACGCATCGGAACCCTCCTCGCTGACGGCTAGGCCCCAGGCTAGTGCACTCCCCACCGTCGAGGGGGCAGACACGCAGGCCGGAGGCGGTGCGTGCCAGGTTAGAGGCGCTCCACCACGTACTCGATGCACGAAGTCAACGCCGACACGTCGGCGGGGTCGATTGCCGGGAACATGCCGATGCGCAGCTGGTTGCGCCCGAGCTTGCGGTACGGCTCGGTGTCGACGACCCCGTTGGCGCGCAACGCTTTTGCGACCGCGGCGGCGTCGACCGAATCATCGAAGTCGATCGTCCCGACCACCTGGCTGCGATGTGCTTCGTCAGCGAAAGGCGTTGTGTACGAGGTCTTCTCCGCCCACGAGTACAGGCGCGAGCTGGAATCGGCGGTGCGCGAGACGCACCAGTCCAGGCCGCCGTTGGCGTTCATCCACTCGATCTGGTTCGCAAACAGCAGCAGGGTGGCGATCGCGGGGGTGTTGTAAGTCTGATTCTTGGAGCTGTTGTCGACGGCGGTCGCCAGCGAGAGGAACTCGGGTACGTACCGGTCGGTGGCGTCAATCTCGGCGACGCGGGCGAGTGCGGCC
>CAZVVS010000410.1:0-4638 GCA_964630585.1 uncultured Gordonia sp. | reverse complement strand
GCTGGAATCGGCGTGCCGCTGTCCATCCTCGACCTCGCCCAGGTCGGCCGCGGAGAGACCGTCGGGGAGAGCCTCGCGCATTCGACGCGGCTCGCGCAGTACGCCGACACCACCGGCTACCACCGCATCTGGTACGCCGAGCACCACAACATGTCGGCCATCGCCTCGGCGGCGCCGGCCGTGCTGGTCGCGCACATGGCGGCGCACACCGAGCGCATCCGCCTCGGCGCCGGCGGGGTGATGCTTCCCAACCACTCGCCGCTGACCATCGCCGAGCAATACGGCACGCTCGCCGAACTACACCCGGGACGCATAGACCTCGGCCTCGGGCGCGCGCCCGGCGGCGATCAGGCGACGTTCGCGGCGCTGCGCCGGACCCACCAGGCCGCCGACGAGTTCCCGCGCGACGTCGTCGAGCTGCAGGCCTACCTGCGCGACGCCTCGCGCGTCCCCGGTGTGCGGGCCACCCCCGGCGCCGGCACCGACGTCGACCTCTACATCCTCGGGTCCTCGTTGTTCGGGGCGCAGCTGGCGGCAATCCTCGGTCTGCCGTACGCCTTCGCGTCACACTTCGCTCCGCAAGCGCTCACCGAGGCGGTGGCGCTCTACCGCCGCGAGTTCCGGCCCGCGCCGTTGCCCGACGGCGGGCAGACGCAGCCCTACGTCATCGCCGGGATCACCGCGATCGCCGACGACGACGCGCAGCGCGCACAGCAGCAGCGGCACGCGGCGAAGCTGCAGCGCATCAAACACCTGGTGGGCCACAACCGAAATCTGACCGACGATGAGGCCCAAGCCCTGGTCGACTCCCCGGTCGGGCGCCAGGTCGAGGAGATGGTCCGCTACTCCGCGGTCGGCACCCCCGACGATGTGACAGCCCAGCTGGCGGCATTCGCGAAGCATGCTGACGCCGACGAATTGATCGTCGCCTCCCTCGCCCCCGACCGCGACGTCTGGTTCCAGACGCTGGTGAACCTCGCCCCCGCAGTGGCGTCAGCGCCCACCGCGGCCCTGGCGCGCTGAGGATCGCGGCGGGGTCGCGATCGCATAACCGATCACCCAAACCCCTGGTGAGCGGCACCGAGTTGTCGCTATGGTGCGCCAATGCCGTTCACTCGACGACAGTTCCTGGCCTCTGCGGCCGCCACCGCCGGCTTCTCCGCTCTCAGCTACAGTGCCGCGCACGCCGACTTGGTTCTGCCGCCGTCGCAGGCGGCGGGGACCAGCCACGGCACCCTGCTGGACTACTCGCGGGCGGTGCCCTCCCCGGTCGACATCCGCTCGGCCGGCCACCTGGGTGTGGTGCGCTATGTCTCCGACCGCCGCCCCGGCGCCGAATTCATGAAGGCCAAGCCGCTGACCGCAGCGGAGTCGGCGGGCATGCGCGCCATCGGGCTGGCCGTCGTCTCCTGTTACCAGTACGGGAAGGGGAAGACCGCCGATTGGCTCGGTGGTTTCGACGCGGGTGTCCAACACGCCAAGCGCGGGTTGGAACTGCACAACCTCGCCGGCGGCCCCGCTGACGCACCGATCTACGCGTCGATCGACGACAAACCCACCAAGGACCAGTTCACCAGCAAGATCGCGCCCTACATCCAGGGCTGGCAGTCGGTGATCGGCATCGAGCGCACCGGAATCTACGCGAACGCGCCGACCATCCAGTTGGCCCTCGACGCCGGGTTGGCGGGGTGGTTCTGGCAGCACGACTGGGGCACGCCCAAGGGCTACCTGCATCCCGCCGCGCACCTGCACCAGATTCCCGGGCAGCGCCGCGTCGGCGGCGTCGAAGTGGACGTCAACACCATCCTGAAGCCGCGCTACGGCCAGTGGTAGGCGCTCAGGCCACGGTCTCCCCGCGCGCAGCGATCACCGTGACCGACCCGGGGGCTATCTCGGTGAAACCGGCATCCCGCACGGCAACCGCGCGGCCCGAACCGTCGTCGTCGAGCAGTCGTGTCCACTGCGCGACTGTCGGTCGGCACACCGACAACGGATAGCCGGCTGATGCCCACGCGAGCGTCTCGTCGACGGTGAGCGCAGTGGCGCCGAGCATGACCGCGTGGCCGACCTGGGCAGCGGTCTTCCCCACCGTCATGTCCAGCCGCGGGTTCACCCAGAGGACCAGCGGGTCGTCGGGATCCGGCGCGCCGGGCAACTCCCCCTTGACGTCGGTGCCCTCGATCTGCAATTTCCCCACCCGGCGGTCGACCTCCCCGACCATCGTCGGCACGTAGGCCCGGGCCTGCTCCCCCGACGCCTGCGCGGTGACCCCCCAAACCTGCTGTGCGGAGACCCACTGCGCACCACGGGCGCGACGGGCGATCTTGCGGATCCGTGCGTCGCACCACGTGTCCATCGCCGATGCCCACGGGCCGTCCGGTGCGCTTCGCTCGTCAAGGCACAGCGCCGCCACGGCCCGCGCCGCAGCGACCAGCAGCGCCGCACGCTCGGGCGGATCGCTCTTCTCCACCCGCAAGACCACTTGCATCGCCCAGACCCGGCTCGGGTCGTCGGGATCGTCGGCGGGTGGGGCGTCGAGGTAGCCCACGAGGCGCGCATGATTGGCCGCGATCGCGGTACGGGAGGGCTCACTCGGCATCGAATCGGGCTCGGTCGGCGTCAGATGGGGCTCGGTCGGCGTCAGATGGGGCTCGGTCGGCGCGGATTCGGGCTCGCTCGCACTCATCAATCGAGGGGGACGCGGCGCAGCGTGCCGTCGATGGCATCGGCGGCCTCGATCTCATCACGCGTGATGCCGAGGATGAACAGCACGGCGTCGAGGAACGGCTGGCTCAATGCGGTGTCGGCGACCTCGCGCAGCGCGGGCTTCGCGTTGAAGGCTATGCCCAGGCCCGCGGCGCTCAGCATGTCGATGTCGTTGGCGCCGTCGCCGACGGCGATCGTCTGCTCCATCGGCACCCCGGCCTCGGCGGCGAAGGCACGCAGTGCCGTGGCCTTGCCCGCCCGGTCGACCACTTCCCCGACGACCCGACCCGTTAACTTGCCGTCGACGATCTCCAGGGTGTTGGCCCGCACGAAGTCGAGGCTCAACTCGTCGGCGAGCGGGGCGATGACCTGGCGGAACCCGCCGGAGACGACGCCGCACCGATACCCGAGGCGCCGCAACGTGCGGATAGTGGTGCGCGCCCCCGGCGTGAGCTCCAACGATGAGGCGACCTCGTCGATGACTCCGGCGTCGAGTCCGGCCAGGGCTTCGACCCGACGGTGCAGTGACTCGGCGAAGTCGATCTCGCCGCGCATCGCCGCCTCGGTGACCGCCGCGACCTCGGCCTCCCGACCGGCCTTGGCGGCGAGCATTTCGATGACTTCGCCTTGGATGAGCGTCGAGTCGACGTCGAAGACGACCAACTGCTTGGCCCGGCGCGCCAACCCGGCGCGTTCGACGGCGACGTCGATCTCGTGGTCGGCAGCGACCCCGACGAGCGCGTCGCGCAGCGCCGAGTCGGCCGCCTCGGAGGTGGAGGAGGCACTGACCATCAATTCCAGGCCGGTCACCGGATAGTCGGCGACACCGCGGATCGAGTCGATGTTCGCACCCTGTGCAGCAAGCGCCGCCGCCAGCGACCGGAACGCACGTGCGGTGACCGGACTGCCGAGGACGACGACCGCGTGGGTCGACGGTGGCTGCGCGACCGGGTTGTACCCCGCTTCGACGTTGATGACGAAGCCCTCGGCAACCAGTCCGGCAGCCGCAAACGACTCATCGACGCGGTCGGTGAGGTCTTCCGCGTCGCGCACAGCGTCGACCAACACGCCCAGCGTCAGACGGCCGCGGATGACGACTTGCTCGACGTCGAGGAGTTCGACCCCGGCCTGGGCCAGCACACCCATCAGCACCGACGTGACGCCGGGGCGGTCGGGACCGCTGACAGTGATGAGGACCGATGGTGCGCCTGGTTGGCCCACCTGTCAGTGGTTGCCGCCGCCCGCGTGGGCTTCGGCTCGCATGCGCTCGATCATGTGCGGGTAATGCAGCTCGAACGCCGGGCGCTCCGACCGGATCCGGGGCAGTTCGGTGAAGTTGTGGCGCGGCGGCGGGCACGAGGTGGCCCACTCCAGCGAGTTGCCGAAACCCCACGGGTCGTCGACGGTCACGACCTCGCCGTAGCGGTAGCTGCGGAAGACGTTCCACAGGAACGGCAGCGTCGACAGTCCGAGCACGAGCGCGCCGGCGGTCGAGATCATGTTCAGCGTCGTGAACCCGTCCGACGGCAGGTAGTCGGCGTAGCGGCGCGGCATGCCCTGGTTGCCCAGCCAGTGCTGGACCAGGAACGTCAGGTGGAAGCCGATGAACGTCAGCCAGAAGTGCAGCTTGCCCAGGCCCTCGTCGAGCATGCGCCCCGTCATCTTCGGGAACCAGAAGTAGATGCCGGAGAAGGTGGCGAACACGATCGTGCCGAACAGCACGTAGTGGAAGTGGGCGACCACGAAATAGCTGTCGGAGAGGTGGAAGTCCAGCGGCGGGCTGGCGAGCAGCACACCGGTCAGGCCACCGAAGAGGAAGGTCACGATGAAGCCCATGGCCCACAGCATCGGCGTCTCGAAGGTCATCTTGCCCTTCCACATGGTGCCGATCCAGTTGAAGAACTTCAGGCCGGTCGGGACCGCGATGAGGAA
>CAZVVS010000409.1:0-4648 GCA_964630585.1 uncultured Gordonia sp. | reverse complement strand
GACCGGTCCCGTGCTGTCGTTCGCCACGACACACAGTTCAACAACTCCGGGCACCTGTAGGACGCCGCGGTAGTTGAGGACGCGGGGGCGTGGTTGCGTCATCGGGGGTGAGGACGCGCGGGTGGTGGTCGGTGTTGGTGGCGGCGCCGGGGACGCGACAGCGTGGGGATGTCGGTACGCGCAAGGACCCCCTCGCTCTTCTTGGCAGTTGCTCGAGGGGGCCCTTCCTGAGTGATGCCGGAGGCATCGGTGCTCATGGTAAGTGGCGACCCTGATCGGGTCGAGAGCGAGATGTCGGCGGGCCGGTTGCGGTGTCCGGGCTGCGGTGGGCGGTTGGCGCGGTGGGGTCGGGCCCGGGAGCGGGGGGTTCGTGGGGCCGGCGGGGCGGAGCGTCGGGTCCGGCCCCGGCGGGCACGGTGTGTCAGCTGTGGGTGCACCCATGTGTTGCTGGCGGACGGGCTGCTGTTCCGGCGCCGCGATGAGGTCGCGGTGATCGGTGTTGCGTTGGTCGCGCACGCGGCGGGTGACGGTCACCGGCGGATCGCTGGGCGGTTGGGGGTGCCGGCGGCGACGGTGCGGGGTTGGCTGCGCCGGTTCAGGTCGCGGGCGACGGTGATTGCGGCGTTCTTCACGCAGTGGGCGTTGTCGTTGACGCCGGGGTCGGACCCGCCGGCGCCGACGGGCAGCGCTGTTGTGGACGCGGTCGAGGCCGTCGGTGTGGCGACGCGCGCTTCGGTGCGGCGGTTCGGTCCGGGTCCGGTGTGGGAGCGGGCCGCCCGGTTGTGTGGCGGGGGGCTGTTGGCCAACACGAGTTGCCTCTGGTTGGCGCCCCGCTGAGTCGTCACGGTGACGGCTTCTGTCCCCGAGAGCCTTTGGAGGCTGTGGTGCATGACCGTCACCGCGACATCGCGTTGTTCCGGTATTCGTTGATCCGCGAAGCGGCAGACCCTGCGTTGACGCCCGCCGAGCGTGGCCGCCTGGTCCGCTATCTCGCTGCCCGCGACCACGTCGGGCCGCATGGCGAACGGGTCCGGGTCGGGCGTTCGACGTTGGACCGGTGGATCCGGGCATGGCGGGCTGGGGGGTTCGACGCCCTGGTCCCCGTGGCCCGCGCCGCGGAGGCGAAGACCCCCAGCGACGTCTTGGAGCTGGCGGTGGCGTTGAAGCTCGAGCAGCCGGCCCGCACCGCGACCCAGGTGTGCCGGGTCATCGCCGCGGACCGGGGGTGGGCGCCGTCGTCACGGACGGTCCAGCGGCTCTTCGCTGCCCGTGGCCTCAACCGCCGGCCCGACGGCGGGGTCCCCGAGGCGTTCGGCCGGTTCGAGGCGGAGGTGACCAACGCGTTGTGGACCGGCGACGCGCTCCACGGCCCGATCATCGGGGGCCGCAAGGTCTACCTGTTGGCGTTCATCGACGATCACTCCCGGCTGCTGGTCGGCTACCGGTGGTGCCACGCCGAGGACACCGTCCGTCTCGAAGCCGCGCTCCGTGCCGGGCTCGCAGCCCGCGGGGTCCCCGGAGGGATCTACGTCGACAACGGGTCCGCATTCGCGTCGCGCCCGCTGCTGCGGGCGTGCGCGAGCCTCGGGATCCGTCTCACGCACTCCACCCCGCGGCGGCCCGAGGGCCGCGGGAAGATCGAACGGTTCTTCCGGACCGTCCGCGACCAGTTCCTCGTCGAGCTCGCCGTGACCACCCCAGCGGATCTGGCCGACCTGAACTGGGTGTTCGCTGCGTGGGTCGAAGGCGTCTACCACTGCGCCGTCCACTCCGAGACCGGGGAACGACCACTCGACCGCTTCGACGTCACCGACGTGCGGTTCCCGACCCCCGGAGAGCTCCACGAAGCGTTCCTGTGGTCCGAACACCGCACTGTCACCAAGGTCGCGACGGTGTCGCTCCACGGGAACCACTACCAAGTCGACCCGGCCCTCGTCGCCCAACGCGTCGAGCTGGTCTTCGACCCCTTCGACCTCACCGCGATCGAGGTCCGTGTCGCCGGGCGACCCATGGGCGCAGCGGTCCCCCAACGGATCGGCCGCCACGCCCACCCCCAAGCCCGCCGAGATCTCGACCCCGCCCCAGCACCCGCAACGGGGATCGACTACCTGCGCCTCGTCGAAGCCGAACGCGACCGAGACCTCGCCACCGCCGCCGGCATCGAGTTCCACCAACTCACCCACCCCAACGAACCCACCCCCGACACCGGCAACGAGGAGAGCCCCACATGAGCATCGACGGGCTCCGCGCCTACTGGGGCTTCACCCGCATGCCGTTCAGTCGAGACCTCGCCCCCTCGATGCTCGCCGCGAACAGCGCCCACAACGAAGCGGTCGCCCGCATCGGGTGGTGCGTCACCGAAGACGCCCTCGGCGTCATCACCGGCGAAGTCGGTGCCGGCAAGACCGTCGCCGCACGCGCCGCCATCGCCACACTCGACGCGTCCCGCCACACCGTCATCTACCTCGGGAACCCCGCTGTTGGGGCCCGCGGTCTCTACGCCGAGATCATCGCCACGCTCGGCGGCACCCCCCGCTTCCACAAAGCCGCGCTCATCCCCCAAGCCCAAGCTGCGCTCGCCGCGGAGCACGACGAACGCGGCAAGAAGGTCGTCGTCATCGTCGACGAAGCCCACCTCCTCGACCCCGACCAACTCGAAGAGCTCCGCCTCCTCACCAACGCAGACATGGACAGCCGCTCCCCGTTCGCGTGTCTGCTCATCGGCCAACCCACCCTCCGACGCCGCATCAAGTTGGGCACGTTCGCCGCGCTCGATCAACGCATCGCGCTCCGCTACGCGATGCCCGGCATGACCCCCGAAGAGACCAGCACCTACATCAGCCACCACATCGCGCTCGCCGGCCGATCCGACCCGATCTTCAGCAACGACGCCACCGACCTCATCGCCCAAGTCAGCCGCGGGCTACCCCGCGCCGTCAACAACCTCGCCATCCAATCACTCGTCGCCGCCTACGCCACCGGCCGCAACATCGTCGACGAGTCCTCCGCCCGCGCCGCCGTCACCGAAGTCACCGCCGAGTAACGACAGCCCGACCACCACCCCACGCCACCATGACCACCGCTACGACACCACGACCACGAGACCATCCCCACCAGCCACGTCGCCGCCGTGCTCATCGGGCGTGGCGGGCAACAGCACCGATCGCGAGCATCACCGGACTGCAAACGCGCTGGTCACGCGAAAGTTTCGAAACTTCTTCGCGCCGGCCACCCCAGGAGCCCCACCGGGCAGCTGAACAGTTGCCTCTGGAAAGGCCGAGAAGCGGGAGTTCACTGCCGCCGAGGTGGAGCGACGGAAGATCTACGAGACCGAGCTCCGGAACTGCCACCTTCCCGTCCCGGAGCTCTACTTCGCTACCGTCCGAGCGATCGGCACACCGCTCAACCAAGCCGTCGTACGACCGCTGAACGACGCGCTTCGCCGTGCTGGCTACATGCTGGTGGAGATCAAGCTGAGCGACTGCCTTGCAGTCGCCCGAGCGATCCCCGAAGCCGAGCTCTCAGCTTCCCGGACGGCGCGCTATGAGCTCCTTAACCAAGAGGGAGAGGCCTTTCGCAGTGAGAGCCGATCGGGTGATGCCATCGCTGTGGAGGCGATGCGACGTCTGAACGAAACTGTGCGGCAGCAGTCGCGGGAGAAGGCTTATCAAAAGGGCCTTCGCGGCGTCGCCTACCTGTTCCGATCTCTGCACCACCCTGACGAAGCGAAACGCCTTCGCAAGATGTACGGCCGACAGCTCTTCATCATTTCTCTCTTCTCCTCCGAGGAGAACCGCACGAAACACCTTCAGCGATGGCTCGCTGAAGGCGACTCGATCCAGAGTCGCATCACCGGTGGAGACGCTGCTCGGCTAGTGCTCGCGGAATCCGGCATGCTGCGCTTCGCCGAGTCAGCAAAGGATGAGTCACAACTCAAGTACCGGAACAACATCCCAGCGACATGGAAACATGCCGACCTGTTCCTAGACCTCGGCGAGCAAGGAGTCGCCGGCCAGGTAGACCGCTTAGTCCGACTGATCTTCAGTGACCCCTTCCGAACGCCACGACCCGTCGAGATGGGTATGGCAGAGGCGTACCTTGCGGCCCACGAGTCAGCGAACCTCGCGCGGCGCGTGGGCGCCTCGATCGTCTCGGCGGATGAGCTGCTCCTGGCGGTTGGAACCAACAATGTCGCACAACCTACCGGCGGGGTCTATCGAAGCGGATCCGAGTGCGATCATCGCGACCACACCCCGGAATGGGAGCACGATCCAAGCGACCGAGAACGTCGCGCAGTACTAACCAACTTCATCGAACACATCCTCGCCGATACAGGCTGGATGAAGGTGCTCGACGGGATTCTTCAATACGAACCCGACTCCACCAAGGATGCAAGCGCGAGCCTGCGAAGGGCGTTGGAGTCACACTGGACCAAGGTGCCCAACGTCCGAAGCTTGAGCGCTGCAGTAGTTGACCAGATGATCGCGTCCGAGGTTATCTGGAACAGCCAGACCTTTGATGTCCTCGAGTATGGCCGATCACTTCATGCCGAGATGGATGCGCTCACCTCAGCTGCTCGTAAGCACCTGACCACCAAAGGCGCTACGTTGTTCTGTACGACACTTCCATGCCACGAGTGTGCGCGCCT
>CAZVVS010000408.1:0-4656 GCA_964630585.1 uncultured Gordonia sp. | reverse complement strand
CCCCATTGGATCCATGGCTTCCACGGGGATGTGGTGTGCGTGGACACCGGTGTCGGCGGCGGGGTCGGTGGCCCCGGTGTCGGACGTGCAGTCGTCACGGATGCCGTCGCCGACGCGGACGTGGCGGGACTTGCCGCGGGACGGGTCGTCAGCGGCGTGTGGAGGTCGATAGCCCGCAGCTTCGCGTGGGCGATGGTCGCGCGATCGATGCCGATGGCGGCGAGGTCGGTCGGCGAATCGGTGATGGTCGTCGCCAGCCGCTTTTCGGCCTCATTGCCGAGCCGTCGTACCAGTGCCGGATCGGCGCCCGGGGACAACACCGTGGCCAGCGCGTCCAACGGTTCGGAGAGCGCTGCGGCCGCTGGCGACGCGGTCTTTGGGTCCTGCAGCATCTTCGAGGTGTCCAGGCAGGCGAGTTCGGTCTCCATCCGGGAATCGAGCACCAGGCTGGCGAAATCGACTGCGGTGCAATCGATGTAGTGCTCTGTGGGGACGTCGGCCTGCCAGTCGTTGATCGCGGTGGCGATGGTGTCGACGCGTTGGAGGTAGGTGCGCAGCGGTATCGGGTGCGACATCGCGGATTGTGAGCGTAAGGCGGTCAGTGAGGCGGCGCTGCTGCTGCGCAACTCATCTAGCAGTCGCTGCAGCCGCCGGCGGGGGAAGTGGTTGGACAGCAACAGGAACCGGAAGACCAGGGCGGATCCGGCACTGCTCAGGGCGACCAGGCAGAAGTAAGGGAGCTGGGCGAGTGGGGGGTGCTGGAAGAGTGCGAAGAAGTACGAGAGGAAGCAAGCGGTGCCCAGTGCCGTGGCGCGGGGACCGAACCGGCGGGCCCAGGTGAGCACTCCGGCCAGGGTGATGAACGTGATGATCTCGGCCCAGCGCCATCGGCCCAGCAGCGTGGCGACGCAGAATGCCGCCATGATCGGCAGAGCTAGGAGGGCGGTGGTGACGAGACGGGCGTGGGCCGTCTTGTCCTTGACCATGAAGCCCATCTGGAGGGAGAGGAAGCCGCCGATCGACACCAGCGCCGGATCGGCGTGCAGGAAGTGCACGATGAGCCACGCCGAGACTGTGCTGATCAGGACCGTCAATGCGACGGTCGTGGCGTTGATCAGCCGAACGTGTCCGGGGTCGGTGCCCACCACCAGTCGGGAAATCGACCTCGGGTGGGGGATTTGCATGAGACCAGTTTGTCAAACCCGCTAGCGGCCGGACGGAACTCGGGAGGGGTCTAGCTCGATTGGGCCGCGAGGAGCGTCGTCGTCAGCGACCTCTTGTCGATCTTGCCGACGGCGGTGACGGGCAGCGATCCGACGATGGCGACCTGATCGGGCATCTTGAACGTGGCCAGACCGCGGTCGGTGAGGAACTGCCGCAGGGCGGTTCGGTCGGGCGCGGCGTCGCGCGGATGGCCGGGCGCGACGACGATGGCGGCGCAGATGCGTTCGCCGAGCGCGTCGTCGGGAAGGCCCACGACGGCCACCTGGCCGACGGCCGGGTGGGCGAGCAAGTGTTCCTCGACATCGTCGGCGGCGACGTTCTCGCCGGCCCGCACGATGGTGTCCTTGATCCGGCCGGTGACGGCGAGGTAGCCGTCGGGCCGTCGCGTGACCCGGTCGCCCGAGCGGTAGAAGCCGTCGGAGGTGAACGAGCGCGCATTGTGTTCCGGCGCGCGGTAGTAGCCGCGGATCGTGTACGGGCCGCGCACCAGCAATTCACCCTCGGTCCCGTCGGGCACGTCGTGCCCGTCCTCGTCGACGACGCGCACCTCGTCGAACTCTGACATCGGGCGTCCCTGCACGGTGGTGACGAGCGCGCGGTCGTCGTCGGGGCGGGTGTAGCAGATCAGGCCCTCGGCCATCCCGAAGACCTGCTGGACGACGGGCCCCAGGGCCTCGTCGAGAGCCTCGGCGTCGGATTGGGCGAGCTTCGCCCCGCCCACCTGGAGGCTGCGCAGCGACGAGATATCGGCGGGCTCCCACTCGGTGGCGGCGCACCACACCTGGGCCAGCGCCGGGACGAGCGCGGTGACGGTGATCCGGTGGCGCTCGATTAGGTCGAAGGCGTTGTCGGGGCTGGGGTTGTCGGTGAACACCACCCGGCCGCCGGTGGCAAACACACCGAGCAGGCCGGGGCAGCACAGCGGGAAGTTGTGGGCGGCGGGCAGGACCACGAGGTAGGCATCGTCGGGTCCAAGTTGCAGGATCTGCGCCGAGAGACGCGCGTTGTAGGCGTAGTCGTTGTGGCTGCGCGCGATCAGCTTGGGCAGCCCGGTGGTGCCGCCGGACACGAGGAACAGGGCGGGGGCGTCGGGGTCCGGGGTTGCTGGCGTGAAAGCACCGCTGGTGTCAGTGAGGGAGGCTTCGGGGAGTCCGGCGTAGGGGCCGGGGTCGCCGGCGATGAACACGTGGCGGACGGACTTGACGGCGCGTTGCAGGTCGGTCGCGAGCTCGCGGTAATCGAAGCCACCGCTGACGTCGGCGCCGATGTAGGCGACGGCCCCGGCTCCGGCGGCCAGGTGGGCGATCTCGGCGATGCGGTGGGCGGGCAGTGCCATCACCGGGGCCACGCCCAGGCGCAACAGGCCGAGCAGCGTGACGGCGAACTCGGCGGAGTTCGGCAGCTGCAAAACGACGCGGTCCCCGGCCCGCAGACCTGCGGCGGCGAAGCCGGCGGCGCGACGATCGGCCGCGGCCATCAGGCCGGCATACGTGAAGACCGTTTCGGGCGATTCAGTGGAATCGATCACTGCGACGGCGGAGGGGTTGTGCAGGGCCGACGCTGCAACGAGATCGCTCAGCGGGCGGTTGTCGAAGAGGGCCTCGGACTGGTAGCGCTGCGCCGTCTGTGCTGGTTGCGGCAGGAATCCGTCGGTCAGCCCAAGTGTCGCGCCGTCATCGCGGGGATCGTTGTCCGGGGAGCTCATGGCTGCCATTGAAGCACAGCCCTTAGGCAAGCCTAAGCGGCCGACCGCCCCCTTGACGCCAGCAAAGTTTGATTTTGGAACCTCTCTGGCTACCCTTACTAAATTGTACTGAGGCTTACCTTATCTGTGCCTACTTTCGGAGTTTGCCATGTCTGTCGTCATCGAGACCTCCGCCCGAGCCAACCACGGTCGACACACCGATCGGGCCGCCCAGATCGTCGCCGCCTGGGCCGCCGCAGAGGACTTCGGGAACGATTACGTCGTCTATGAGAGGCCCGGCGGCTGGCACTTCGCCGCGACGCCGCGGGCCACGGTGGAGCTTCGCAAGGGCTCCATCACGACGATCTTGGACTCCGGTGAGTCGACGACGGCCACGTGGACCGACGACGCGTCCGGAGCGATTGCCGATGCATTGGACGCGCTGCCGTTCGACGAGTGGCAGGTCTTCGGCTGGGTCGGGTTCGACTACTGCGCGGCCCACCACGACCTGCTCGACCGCGTCGCCGACGATGCCGTCCTGGCCGCGCTGATGGTGCCGCAGATCCACGTCGTGCTCGATCCCCGCGGACTCGCTTCCGACGGCGGGTTCCGCGCTGATGCCGTCCGGGTCGTCGCCGTCCCGGATTCGATGGAGGCGGCAGACCTGATCGCGCGTCTGGCCGAGCTCGCCGACGCCGCCGTCGAACCGGCGGCTGCCCGGCCGGTCGATGTCGCCGAGGACGTCGACGACTACCGCGGTCGCGTCGCGACGGCGATCGACGAGATCACCCGCGGCGGCTACCAGAAGGTGATCATGTCGCGCCGCGTGGATGTGCCGTTCACCGTCGACATGCCAGCGACCTATGCCCGCGGCCGTGCGAATAACAACCCCGCGCGGTCGTTCCTGGTCTCCATGGACGGGATGTCGGCCGCTGGCTTCAGCCCGGAACTCGTCGTCGCCACGAGCGCCGACGGCGAGGTCGTGACCGAACCGCTGGCGGGCACCCGCGCCCTCGGTGTCTCCGACGAGCACGACCGCGCCGCTGCGGCCGAACTCCGCTCTGACGCCAAGGAGATCGCCGAGCACGCCATGTCGGTGGCCGCCTGCTTCGACGAGGTCGCCCAGGTCTCGCTTCCGGGCACCACGGCGGTCAACGAGTTCATGGCGATCCGCGAGCGCGGCAGCGTGCAGCACCTCGCATCGACGGTGCGCGGCGAACTCGCCCCCGACGCCGGACCCTGGCGTGCACTGGCCGTCATCTTCCCGTCGATCACCGCCTCGGGCATCCCGAAGCAACCGGCACTCGACGCGATCTACCGGCTCGAACCCGATGAGCGCGGCCTGTACTCGGGCGCGGTGTTGACCGCCTCGTCGGATGGCGCGATGGAGGCGACGCTCACGCTGCGCACCGTGTTCACCACGCAGGGGCACTCCTGGCTGCGGGCCGGGGCTGGCATCGTCGAGCAGTCGACGCCCGACCGCGAGTTCACCGAGACGGTCGAAAAGCTCAGCAGCGTGGCACCCTTCGTCGTGCCCGCGCCGGGGGCGGATCGTTCGTGAGCGCGATTGACGAACTCCGCAGCGAGGTCGCGAGCGCGCTGCAAATCGCACCCGACGAGGTCGGCGACACCGCCGATCTGATCGAGTTGGGCCTCGACTCGATCCGGATCATGAAGATCGCCGGCGGGTGGCGTAAGCGCGGTGCGATGGTGAACTTCGCCCCCGACTCGGCGAAACGTTCCTCGGC
>CAZVVS010000407.1:0-4686 GCA_964630585.1 uncultured Gordonia sp. | reverse complement strand
TGACATACCGCCAGTTCGACGAGGCGTCCAACCGGTTGGCGCGGTGGCTGATCGCACGCGGCGTGGGACCCGGCGATGCCGTCGCCGTCGGTATCCGCCGATCACTGGAGTCCGTCGTTGCGGTGTGGGCCGTCGTCAAGGCCGGCGCCGCATTCGTGCCGGTCGACCCACGGCTGCCCGCCGAGCGGATCTCGGGCATGCTCGCCGACGCCGGGATCGCCTGGGGGCTGACCCGTGCCGAGGACGCCGGCTTCAACACCGACATCGAGTGGGCGTCGATCGACTCGGCGCAGATGGAGGCCGCTACCTCGGCTTACCGCAGCGACCGGGTGGGCCATGAGGAGTGGACCCGCAAGGCCGGCCTCGATGACATCGCCTACATCATCTTCACGTCGGGATCGACCGGCCGCCCCAAGGCCGTCGCCGTCCCGCACCGCGGCATCGCCAACCTGTATCGCGCCCTGAACGACTTGATCGGCGACGTGCCCGACCCCCGCGTGCTGCACGTCTCCTCGCCCAGCTTCGACGCCGCCATCATGGAGATGGTGTGGGCGCTGCTGGGCGGCCGTGCCCTAGTAGTCTCGCCCGCCGACGTGTTCGGCGGCGACGAGCTGGCGGCGGTGATCCGCACCGGCCGCGCGACGCATACGATCATCACCCCGTCGGCGCTGCGCACGATGGATCCGTCCGACGTGCCGGGACTGGCCCTCGTTGCTTCTGGCGGCGAGGCGCTGACCCCCGAGCTGGCCGCCGCATGGATGCCCGGCCGCCACCTGGTCAACATGTACGGCCCCGCTGAGTCGACGATCCTGGCCTCGGTGTCGCACCCGGACGCAGACGGACCGATCGTTATCGGCCGACCGCTCCTCGGGACGGCCGCGGTGGTTCTCGACGACAACCTGGCGCCCGTGGTGCCCGGTGTCATCGGCGAGCTCTACCTCACCGGTGTGCAGCTGGCTGTCGGGTATCTGGGCCGCCCAGAGCTGACCGCGGACTCCTTCGTCGCCTGCCCGTATGGACCGCCCGGATCGCGGATGTACGCCACCGGCGACCTTGTGCGCTGGCGCCGCGTCGGCGGCGACTGGCAGCTCGAGTACATGGGGCGTGCCGACTTCCAGGTGAAGATCAACGGGCAGCGCCTCGAACTCGGCGAGATCGACTCGGTGATCTCGGCGGTGTCCGGCGTCGAAGCGGCCCATTCGGTCGTGTGGCCACTGGCAAGCGGATCGAGACTGGTCACCTACGTGGTCGGCGATGGGCACACCGATCTACAGCCCGACGCGATCATCGAGCATGCCCGCACCCGACTTGCCGGATACATGGTCCCCAGCGCTGTCGTCGTCCTCGACGAGCTGCCACGGACCACGATGGGCAAGCTCGACCGCAATGCGCTGCCCATTCCGGAGGTCGCTGCGGCGGCCTATGTGGCACCGGCGACCGAGGCGGAAGTGGCGGTGGCCGCGATATTCGCCGACCTGCTCGATGTGGAGCAGGTCGGTGCGGCCGACTCCTTCTTCGACCTCGGCGGCAACTCGCTGAGTGCGACCCGGCTGGTGGCACGGATCGGCGAGGGTCTGGGCGTCAAGCTGGGAGTACGCGACGTGTTCGAGGCTCCGACGGTGCGCGGTCTCGCGGCACGTGCGGCCGGCGCCGAGACGTCTGCGTTGCCGCCGATCGTGCGCGTCGACCCGCGCCCGGAAATGGTGCCACTGTCCTTCGCCCAACAGCGGATGTGGTTCATCAACCAGTTCGAGCCGGGCGCCGCCACCTACAACGTCTCGGTGCCGGTGCGGCTGCTCGGCCACCTCGACGGTGATGACCTGCGGGCAGCGCTGCTGGACGTAATGGCGCGACACGAGGTGTTGCGGACGGTGTTCCCCGCCCCCGACGGCGATCCGTACCAGCAGGTGCTCGGAGTCGACGAGGCCGCGCAGCGGTTGGTGTGGCGGATCGTCGACGGTACCGACGAGTTGGCGGGGTTTGCCGCCGAGGGATTCGACGTGACCACCGACCTGCCGGTCCGGGCGATGCTCGCGCAGGCCGGTGCCGACGAGCACGTACTGCTGATCGCCGCCCACCACATCGCCGCCGACGGCGAGTCGATGACGCCGCTGGTGCGCGACCTGATCTCCGCCTACGGCGCACGGGTCGACGGCTCGACCGCCGGGCTGCCCGACCTCACCGTTCAGTACGCGGATTTCGCGCTGTGGCAGCACACCGTCCTGGGTGACGCCCAAGACGCCGACTCGGTGCTCGGACGCCAGTTGGCGTACTGGCGCGACCAGCTCGCCGGTGGCCCGGAAGTGATCGACCTGCCCACCGATCGAGTGCGGCCGCCCGTCGCCGACCACCTCGGCGCGGCCATCGAATTCGCCGTCGACGACGAGGTCGCCGACCGGATCCGCAGCGTGGCGCGCACGGCCGGAGCGACCGAGTTCATGGTGATCCACGCGGCCTTGGCAGTCCTGTTGGCCCGGCTCGGCGCCTCCGACGACATCACGGTGGGTACGCCGGTCGCCGGCCGCGGTCAAACGGTGCTCGACGATCTGGTGGGCATGTTCGTCAACACCCTGGTGTTGCGGAGCACCGTCGACCCCAAGATGCGTTTTGCCGACGTGGTGGCGCAGGTCCGCGACGTCGACCTGGAGGCGTTCGCGCATGCCGATGTGCCGTTCGAGGCAGTCGTCAGCGCAGTGGACCCGGTGCGGTCGGAGGCGTTCTCGCCGCTGTTCCAGGTGATGCTGTTGGTCAACGAGGCCGTGAGTGTCGACGCCGATGCGACCGACGACGGGGTCGACGTCGGGGGCCTGCGCGTCAGCACGGCCGACGGTGGAGTGGTCGCCGCGCAGGTCGACCTGACGGTCGCACTTACCGTGTCTCCGACCGGATGGCGCGGCCACGTGGTGTATGCGACGGCACTGTTCGACGAGTCGACGGTCGAGCTGCTGGTGCAGCGCTTGCTGCGCCTACTCGACGCGGTCACCGCGGACCCGGAGGTACCGGTCGGTTCGATCGATCTCTTGGATGCTGCTGAGCGGGCTGAGTTGGTGCCGGTGGTGTCGGGTGTGGGTGTGGTGCCGGTGTTGTTGGGGGATTTGTTTGCGGCGGCTGCTGTTGAGGCGCCGGGTGTGGTGGCGGTGGTTGATGGGTTTGGTGGGTCGGTTTCGTATGGGGAGTTGGATGAGCGGTCGTCGCGGTTGGCGCGGTGGTTGATCGGTCGTGGTGTGGGTGCTGATGATTTGGTGGCGTTGGCGATTCCGCGGTCGGTGGAGTTGTTGGTGGCGGTGTGGGCGGTGGCTAAGGCTGGTGCGGGGTATGTGCCGGTGGATCCGGAGTATCCGGTGGCTCGGCGTGAGCACATGGTGGTTGATTCGGGTGCTCGGTTGGGGTTGGCGGTGGCCGGTGTTGAGGGTGTGGGTGGTTGTGAGTGGGTGTGGTTGGGGGATGGGTTGGATGGGCAGTTGGCGGGGTTGTCGTCGTTGCCGGTGCGTCGGGATGAGTTGGTGCGGGTGTGTTCGCCGTTGAATGTGGCGTATGTGATTTATACGTCGGGGTCGACGGGGCTGCCCAAGGGTGTGGCGGTGTCTCATGGTGGGTTGGTGGATTTGGCGGTGACGGCGGCGCGGGATGTGGCGGTGCCGGTGGGGTCGCGGGTGTTGGGGTTTGTGTCGCCGAGTTTTGATGTGTCGGTTTTTGATTATTTGTTGGCGACGACGGCGCGGGCGACGTTGGTGTATCGGCCGGGTTCGGTTGTGGGTGGTGTGGAGTTGGAGCGTTGGATTGTTGAGCACGGTATTGAGTTCGGGTTTTTGACGCCGTCGGTGTTGGCGTCGTTGGATCCGGGCAATGTGGGGTCGTTGCGGGTGTTGTGGGCTGGTGGTGAGGCGATTTCGAAGTCGTTGGTGAATCGGTGGGCTCCGCATGTGGAGTTGCGGAATTTGTATGGGCCGACGGAGGCGACGATTGCGGCGACGTTGTCGGGGCCGTTGCGGGTGGCTGATGAGCGGGTGGCGTTGGGTGCGCCGGTGTTGGGGATGGAGTTGTTGGTGTTGGATGCGGGGTTGCAGCCGGTGCCGGTGGGGGTGGCTGGTGAGTTGTATTTGGCTGGTCCGGGTGTGGCGCGGGGGTATTTGGCTCGGTTCGGGTTGACTGCGTCGCGGTTTGTGGCTGATCCGTTCGGGGTGGCGGGGCAGCGGATGTATCGCACTGGTGATGTGGTGCGGTGGGTGCGTTCTGGTGGTGGGTTGGTGCTCGATTATGTGGGTCGTAGTGATGATCAGGTGAAGTTGCGCGGGTTGCGTATCGAGTTGGGTGAGGTGCAGGCGGAGTTGGCGGCGGTGGCCGGGGTGGCCAGTGCGGTGGTGGTGGGTGTGGATGGTGATGGTGCGATTGCGGGTTCGGGTACGGCTGCGATTGAGGCGTTGGCGGCGTATTTGGTGCCTGAGCATCAGGTGGTGCTCGATGTGGATGTGGTGCGGGCGGCGGTGGCTGATCGGTTGCCCGGTTATATGGTGCCGTCGGCGTTTGCGGTGGTCGGGGAGTTGCCGTTGACGCCGGTGGGCAAGTTGGACACGGCGGCGTTGCCGGCGCCGGTGTTGGCTGTGGTGGGTGAGTTTGTGGAGCCGGCCACCGAGGCTGAGGTGTTGGTGGCTGGGGTGTTTGCGCAGGTGTTGGGTGTGGAGCGGG
>CAZVVS010000406.1:0-4694 GCA_964630585.1 uncultured Gordonia sp. | reverse complement strand
CGTGGATGAAATCGGGCTGCTCGAACTGCAGCATGTTCTCCAAGGCATCGGTATCCACGCGCCCGTACACATCGGCCGACGGCATCGTGTGGACACCGAACCCGCGACGCCCGAATTCGACGAGATTGGGACCGAACTCGTTGCGGGCGACCCACACCGTCGTCGTCACCGGCAGGTTCGCGACACCCAGGAGGGCGCGCAGTGCGGCCCGGGCCGTGTCGCGGTAGACGAGTTCGTCGGCATGGTGGCCGATCAGGGCGGCGAGCTCGCGCGAGCCCCGCGCCAGATCCTGCGCCGCCGCGTCCATCGCGACGTACGAGCCGTGCCGGGATTCCTCCCAGAGGTGCTTGGTGATCGCCTCGATAACCGCGTTCGACGAGCGTCCCGCCGACGCGGAGTCCAGATGGGCGATGTCCGGCTCGATGCGCGCGTCGTGCCATGCCGATCCGAGCTCGCTGAGGAACATCTGTCCAATCTATCGAGTGGAACCACCCGGGGTGCCGCTGCGTCCAAAGAATATGGAGCCGCCAATGATCGCCCACACCTTCGGCACTGGATACGGCGAGACCCACACGTGGCATGCGCCCGCCGACGCCGACCTCGACGGCGACGGGCGCCTCGATTCGGTGCGCCTGGACTTCGACGGTGACGGGCTCGCCGATGACGCGATGATCGACGCCGACTCCGACGGCGTGGCCGATTACGCCGCCCTCGACCTCGACGACGACGGCACTCCCGATGCCTTCTTCACCGACACCGGTGACGGCGTGTGGGGCGTTCGGGCCTCCCCGCCGTCGGGGTTCGGGGTAGAACCCGGCGTGCCTCCAAAGCCCGGGCGTCAGTGGCGTCCCGTCGACCTCGACGGCGACGGCGCCCCCGACGCGACGCTGGTGACCTTCGCCGACGGTCGTCGGGAGCTGCATCTCGACACCGACGGAGACGGCCGGACTGACACGGTGCTCGTCGACTCCGACGGCGACGGCGTGATCGACCGCGTTAGGCACCGCGACCCGTGAGGACTGCGCGCGATGCGAGAGGACCGGGCGTTACATGCGCATGACATGCGCATGACATGCGCATGCGTTAGAGTGTGAACATGGCAGTGGCGATTCAGATCAAAGATGTCCCCGAGGCCGTCCGCGACGCGTTGGCGGCCCGTGCCGAGGCTCGCGGCCAGTCGACTCAAACGTATCTACGTTCGCTCTTGGAGCGGGAATACCAGGCTGAACGCAACCGCGAACTCTTGGAGGAGCTGGCCGGTCACCGCAGCCTCACGATGACTGCCGAAGAAGTGACGACCGCCATCCGCGCCAACCGCGACGGGTGAGTCGCGCCGGTGATTGTGGTTGACGCGGGCGTGTTGGTGTTGGCGCTCACGAGCAGCACCGCCCAAGGTGACGCGGCGCGCGCAGTCCTGAAGGACGACGACGGCTGGTTGGCGCCTGCCCACATGCCCGGCGAGGTACTACGCACCTTGCACAAGGCTGTCCTGCGCAGACAATTGAACCCGGAGGATGCCGAAGCTGCCGCCGACGCCGTCACCGCACTCGCCATCGAGTACGTGCTTCCTGATGCACTCCTCCTCCGCACCGCCTGGAACTGGCGGCACAATATCTCGATCTACGACGGTTTGTACGTAGCTGTCGCCGCCGAGCGCTCGGCCGCGATCGTCACCATCGACGGCCGACTGCCCAGTGCCGCCGATCAACTAGGGATACCCGTCGCGATCACCCTGCTCTAGGTCCGATGGTTCGCAGGGACTGACCGATCGCCCGGGGACGGGGGTCGGTGATCGGCAACATCCAATGGATCGTGCTCGCCGGCTGGTGGTTGGTGATCGGCCATATCGTCACCGGTCTCGCACTGTGCGCGACGATCATCGGCATCCCCTTGGGCATCGCCAGCTTCAAGATGGTGCCGGTCTCCCTGGTGCCCCTGGGCGCTCAGATCGTGCCGGCCCAGCCCACCGTCGGCGCACGGTAGGGCTCGGTCGGCACACGTCAGGGCTCGGTCGGCGTCAAATCGGGCTCGGTCGGCGGATTGCTAGACCAACTGCTCCAGGACGCGCGCGGCGATCTGCTCGACGGCCGGTCGGGCACGATCGGCGTCGGCGGGGACCAAGCCGATGCGCGTGCGCCGGTCCAGCACGTCATCGACATCCAGCGCCCCCTCATGGGTGAACGCGAACTCGATCTCGGCCCGGGTCACGTCGATGCCCTCGGCGATCGGCGCGAGTGGCTCGCCGACTGTCGCTTCCTCGACGACCTTGGGTGCCTCGGCACCGAAGCGTGCGATAAGCGATGCCGGCAATCCCGCCGGGAACACCGGATCGACCGGGGTCGCACCGACGAGCGACACCGACGTCGTGATGCAGTCGTTCGCAATCAGCCCGGCTGACGACACCGCCGCATCGACCGCGTCCTGGGCCATCTGCCGGTAGGTCGTGAGCTTGCCGCCGATGACGCTGACCATCGAACCGTCGGTGACGCGCACGTCGTGGCGGCGCGACACGTCGGCGAGGGACTCGCCGACTCCGCCCGCGCTGTCGATCAGCGGGCGCAGGCCGGAGAACACGCCGCGGATGTCGGCCCGCGACACCGGCAGGGCCAGCGCGGTGTTGACGGTGTCGAGAAGGAAGTCGATCTCGCTCTCGTCGGGCTGGGGAACGTCCGGGATCGGTCCGGCGGCGTCGACGTCGGTCAACCCGAGGTACACGCGGCCGAGCTGCTCGGGCAGCGCGAAGATGAAACGGCTCGTCGAACCGGGGATCCGAACGGTCAATGCGCCGGTGGGATTGCCGAAGGTCGCCGCGTCGAAGACGAGGTGGGTGCCGCGGCTGGGCCGGACGCTCAGCGTCGACTCCAATCCGGCGGCCCACACCCCGGTCGCGTTGATCACCGAGCGAGCGGAAATGGCGACCTCGCGGCCCGACACCTCGTCGTGCACGACGGCTCCGCCGCCGCCGGCGCGGAGTACGCGCATGCGGGTGAGGATGGCGGCGCCGTACCCGGCGGCGGTCCGCGCGATCGCGGTGACCAGTCGTGCGTCGTCGATCAACTGCCCGTCGGTCGTCGACGCCCCGCCGCGCAGCCCGTGCCGGCGGACCGTCGGGCAGGCGGCGACCACGTCGATCGCCGACAGCCGCTTTGGGCCGGGAAGGATGTCCGCGGGTGTGCCCGCCGCGCGTCGCAACACGTCGCCGGCTCGGAACCCGGCGCGGACCAGCAGATCGGCGCTGGTGTCGCCGTAGTCGGGCACGATCTGGCGCACCGGCTTGATGAGGTGCGGTGCGATCGCCGTCATCAGGTGGTGCCGCTCGTCGGCACTCTCCCGGGCGATACCGATGTCGCCGGACGCGAGGTAGCGGAGCCCTCCGTGGACCAGCTTGCTGCTCCACCGCGACGTGCCGAACGCGAGGTCATGGGCCTCCACCAGCGCGACCGAGAGACCACGCGTGGCGGCATCGAGCGCGACGCCGACACCGGTCACGCCACCGCCGATCACGAGGACGTCGACCGGGTCGGCGCGCTCGGTCAGCGCAGCGAGGTCGGCGCTGCGACGGACGGCATTCAATACAGTCATCGATTCACTCCTTGCCGGGATGTTCAAGATAGCTGGCTAGCGCGCGGTGCAACTCGGTCGACCAATCCTCACCCAGGATCGGTTCGACGACGGCCTGCGACTGCACCGCGGCCTGCGTGATCAACAAGACCATGGCCGCGAGTTTGTCGGGGTCGCCCTCGCGGACCCATCCGTCGGCCTGGCCCTGCTCGATCGACTCGGCGATGAGGTTCAGCAGACTGAGCTGGCTGGAGCCGAGGCGGTCGAAGACGTAGGGGAGTAGGAACTCTGGCTGTCCGCGCCACAGTTCGGAGAACAATTCGTCATCGCGGATCGCGCCGACCACGCGAACGATCTGATCGATCGCGGGCGCGAACCCCGACCGTGTGCGCAGCGGCGTCGTCGCCTGTACCGCGGCAACGATCCGGCTGATCTCCCGGTGGCAGAGGTCGCGCACGACCGCGTCGAGGTCGGCCCAGCGCCGGTAGACGGTCGGTCGGCTGACACCCGCGGCACGGGCCACGTCGGCGAGGCTGACTTTGCGCCCGTGCTGACGCAAGATCTCCTCGCGCGCGGCGTCGAGCACCCGGATGCGCAGGTCGTCGCCTTGCTCGCCGGGCTCGCCGGCACCGGATTCGAGGGAAACGTCGTTACGGGTTGACATGATCTGTAACACTGTATCGCATGTCTGCTGGATTCAAGCCCGAACTGCACCAGGTCCCCGTCCCACCGATGCAGTGGGACGCGTGGGGCGACCCATCCCTCGCCGCACCACTGTCGGAGGGAACGTCCACGCTCATCCGCGGCATGCTCGGAGTTTCCGGGGAGATCACCCTCCCCACGCTCGACCCCTCGACGGTCACCGTCTCGCCCAGCCGTCTCTCCGACGCCGATCTCGCCGGACTGCGCGGCATCGTCGGTGACGCCTTCGCTTCTACCGCCGACGCGGATCGCCTACTGCGCGCGGGCGGCAAATCGACACCCGACCTGCTGCGTCGCCGCCAGCCCACGCAAGAGGCCCCCGACGCCGTCGTGCTCCCGGCCACCGATGAGGAGGTCGCGGCCCTGCTCGCCTGGTGCGAGGAGAACGGGGTCGCGGTCGTGCCGTTCGGGGGCGGCACCAGCGTGGTCGG
>CAZVVS010000405.1:0-4730 GCA_964630585.1 uncultured Gordonia sp. | reverse complement strand
GGGGCGCTGGGAGAGCACGTGTGCCAATCCGCTGGGCTGGTCGGTGGCACTCACGGGGTTGAGTGTAGTGGTGGGCGGTTCGCTGCCCGGGGCGTGCAGGCGCATGGCAGAATGAGCGACGTGAGCGCAAACGAAATCGTCGAAGACGCCAAGCAGGACGTCGAAGAAGTCATCGCGGAATCCAAGCGGCACTACGTCGACAACGGCTGGCCCTACCCGGACGGCGAGCACGCCGTGTCCGAGTTCGCCGCCGGAATCGCGGGCGCCCTGTCGCCGTTCGGCGCCACCGATCTCCCGTTGCCGGAGGACGAGCTCCTCTACACGAACCCGTTGACCATCATCAACACCTAGGATCCACGGCCACCTAGGGCCACCAACCCATAAAGGCGCCCCGCACGGAATGTGCGGGGCGCCTTTATGGTCAGCGGTGGGTTGCCGCGTTCGCGTCAGTTCGCGAACGGCAGCTGGCCCTTGTGCTGGTTGTAGAGGTCGACCTGGCTCTTGTCGAGCTGGTAGCCACTGGCCTTGGCGGCCTCCCACATGTTCGCGACGGTCGGGTCCATCTGGCCCTTCTTCGCGCGGGCCTTCACGACACCGTCGACCTGGTTGCGGACGTCGTCGCTGTCCTTGGCCTTCGGGGTGGCCTTCAGCGAAGTGGCGTTCTTCAGCTTCTTCTTCAGGCTGGTCGGGGCCTTGCTCGCGTCGCGCGGCGTGTGGCCGGAGAGCCCGGTGCCGCAAGTCGGCCAGGCACCCTTGCCCTGGCCGGCGAGGACGCGCTCGACGATCTCGATCTGCTGCGCCTTGGTGGCCTGGTCGGCGGTCGGTGCGTACTTGGTGCCACCGTGGCCGGCCCAGGTGCCCGGCGAGAACTGCAGGCCGCCCTGGTAGCCGTTGCCGGTGTTGATGGCCCAGTTGCCGCCCGACTCGCAGGCCGCGACGCGGTCCCACTCGGCGTCGGTGGCCGCGTGAGCGGCACCGGCGGAGGCGAGCGCTGCACCGCCGCCGATAACGGCAGAGGTCAGGGCCACCTTGGCGATGGTCTTGGAAGTGGTGCTGGTCGTCTGCTTGCGGTGACGTCCGGACATAGAAATGTTTCCTCTCTCCACGCGCCTACGAAGTCAGCTGTCGGGTTCGAGCGAGAGGTTGCCCGGCCGCGGGGGCTCCGCGGCTACACCCCAAGGATTCTGCGTGGATTCACATCCGCGCAGAACCCGGTCTCACGGGAGATGGGTCCCCCGTCCTCACTCCTGAATGTCTTGTAAGGACGACGCGGCCGGTGGAGTGAGGCTCGGCGCGACCAGCTGCGTCGGTACTGCTATAGCCATCGGGTGACGGCCTACGACGAGGCTACGGAATAAGCGCCGGACTTCCTAAGTGATCGGGAAAGCGGGTTTTTCGCGTCGAAATGTGGGTCGGCCGATCCACTTCGGCGTTCGCCCAGTTCACGGGGTGAATCACGGTTCGTGTCCTTACCGTGACCATTTCGTGATGTGACGAAAATCACAGTAACATTGTGACGCCCGTCGCGGAGTTCGGCGTCCGCACGGGAGGCCCGGCTCAACGGGGGCGGCCGGAGGCGATCGTCCCGGCGATCGCGAGGAATAAGCCCACCGGTGTGCACATTGCAAGGAGGTACACCGGCAGCGGCGCGGTGTGGCCCGACCAGACCGCCGGGACGAGGAACAGGGTGCCGATGGCGACGAGCCCGCACAGGAACAGGACCACGCCCGCCGCGAAGACTGCTCGCGCGCGTGTCCTGCCCGTTCCGGTGCCCATGGCTGCCCACGCTAGTGCACACGCGGTACGATGAGCGATCGAGGCTGCGTCTTGCTCGTCACATTCGGGAGCAGGGCGCTTTTTTGCGGCTGACAAGGAAAAGGTGAGTGCGGTGCCGACCGGCAAAGTGAAGTGGTACGACCCGGAGAGGGGATTCGGTTTCCTCTCGCAACCCGACGGGGAGGACGTCTACGTCCGTTCGTCGGCGCTGCCCGCTGGAGTCGAGTCGCTCAAACCCGGTCAGCGCGTGGAGTTCGGGATGGCTGCGGGCCGTCGCGGCCCGCAGGCGTTGAGCGTCACCGTCCTCGACCCGGCACCGAGCGTCGAGAAGAACACACGCGAAGCCGCACGTGAGGAGGCCCGGCGCCACAGCCCCGACGAGCTCCACGGCATGGTCGCCGATCTGATCACCCTGCTCGAGGGCAAGGTGCAGCCGACGCTGCGCCAGGGCCGCTACCCCGACCGCAAGACCGCCCAGCGGATCTCCGAAGTCGTCCGGGCGGTCGCGCGCGAGCTCGACGCCTAGTTCGTGGCGAACTCTTTGACGTCGTCGACCATTCGCTGGTCCGGGTCTTTGCCCGTCGCTGCCTTCTCATAGGCGTCGATCAGCGGCTTCTGGTCGGTCGGCGTCGTGTTGATGGCAAACAGGCCGCGCCGAACCAGCTGATCGTCGGAATCCCCGGCGAGCATCTTGGCGGGCAGGCTGACCTCGACGTTGATCAGGATGCGCGTGCGCGTCGACGGCAGAAGCAGCGCCGCAGTGCCGGTGCCGCTGCGGAAGTTCTTCAGCAGCAGTTGCGAGCCGTTCGGAGTGAGGTACTGGACGACGACCGACCACGGGTCGCCGGCCACAGCCGACGACAGGCGCACTTTCAGCGACTCGCCGATCGGTACGGGGAAGCGCGTGAGTCGGGCGGGGTCGAGCTTGCGGAAATCTCCGTCGCACCCCTGCAACTGGTAGTCGCACAGCACCGTCGGATACGCGCGCGTGCTGTGGGGACCAGCCGAGAGCGTGACGTACGGGCGATCGTCGACATGAGTGCGTGACGCCCAGAACGCGGCGGCACCGACGATGAGGGCCGCGTACAGCAGTGCGCAGGCGCCGATCAGCGCGAAGGTCTTCTTCTCCGAAGTGGTGAGGTTCACTGGTCTCCCGGGGCTGGCGGCCAATCGTCGTCGAGCGGCCGGGTGGGGAAGGCCCGCGTCGGCGCGCCGGTCGGACCGGGGGGCTGGGGTCGGCGGTCGCGGGGGGTCCGCGGCATGGCCGTCGTCGGGATCGCCGTCGTCGGTGGGGTGGGGTCGGGTCGGTGAATGACTTCGGTGACCGACGGGTCGGGGCGGACGATGACCTTGGTGGGCATCGTCGCCGGTGCGACTTCGGGCCGGTGGCCGCCACCGAGACCGGGGACGATCGTGGCGCCCCGGCTGGTGAGGACCGTCTGCACCAAGCCCCCGGCCAGGAGCGCGGCGACCACGCCGAAACCGATCGAGAACGTCGAGCGCGCCAGGAGGACGCCGATGCTCGCACCGAAGACCCAACCGAGCTGCAGCACCGTCTCCGACCGGCCGAACGCCGAGGCGCGCGAGGCCTCGGGCAGGTCGGACTGGATGGAGGAGTCGAGACAGACCTTGCCCACCGCAGAGCCGGCCGACGCGAGGAACGCGGTGATCGCCGCGGCGGCGACGGTGGTGAACGACCCGGTGGCGAACAGCGGGACGATCGCCGCGGCCGTCGCGACCGCGAAGCACACCGCGACGACCCACACGATGATCTTCGGCGGGTTCGACAGCTTCAGGCGTGTCCCGAGGCCGTTGCCGAGGACGTTGCCCACACCGGCGGCACCGCCGACGACGCCGAGCATCGCCATCTGCACCCAGCCGTCGAGCCCCTCCTGGTTCCGTGCGTAGAACGCGACGAACAGGGTGAGGAACCCGGTGAGGATGCGGATCGTGCCGTTGCCCCACAGGCCGGTCACCACGTTGCGCCCGAGGGGCTGTCGGATCGTGTCGGAGATGACCCGGCCGGCGCGGCGGGCCCGTTCGCGCGCAGAGATATCGGGTTTGGGCTGGTTGCGGTAGGTCAGCGTCGTCGGGATCTCACCGGCGGTGACCTCCACCCAGGACGGGATCTTCATGCAATAGTAGGCGCCGACGCACGCCACGACGATCAGCAGCAGCATCGCTCCGGGCCAGTGCAGCGGCAGGAGAGTGCCCAGCAGCATCTCGAACGCGGCGGCGACTGCGCCGCCGACCATGGTGCCGCCGAGCAGTGCGAAAGTCGTCAGCCGTGAGTTCACCCGGACCAGGTCGATGCTGGGCGGCACGACGCGCGGCGTGACCGCGGACTTCAGTACACCGAACGACTTGGAGAACACCAGCAGCCCGAGCGCGCACGGATAGAGGACCCACGGGTCGTACACCAACTGGTGGCCGGCGGGATCCCACTCGTAATTGCTGACGATCAGGATCGCTAGGACCGCGCGTGCGGCGAAGGTGGCGGCCATCGCCGCGCGCCGGCCGTGCTGCAGCCGGTCCAGCAGTGGGCCGATGAGCGGTGCGATCAATGCGAAAGGCGCGATCGTCAGCAGCAGGTACAGGCCCACCTTGCTCTCCGACCCGCTGGCGGCGGCGAAGAACAGGGTGTTGGCCAGCGCGATCGCCATGGCGGCGTCGACTGCCGCGTTGGCGACGACGGGAATGGTCAGCGCCGTCAGCCCAGACTGGTCGGCGCCGTCGGCGGTGGCTGCGCGGGCGATCGTGTCGATGCCGCGGTTGGTCAGTTTCTTGCCGTGCCGGGCCGCGCGTCGTGTGAGCGAGGTCTTCGGCGGCGCATCCTCATCGGGAAGTGCCGCGGCCTCCTGTGCCCGCGTCGCCTCCAGCGGGGGCAGGTGCGGGTTGCGCGACGGCTGCTGGTTACCAGAACTCACGACGACGATTCTTCCCTATCGCGCCGA
>CAZVVS010000404.1:0-4744 GCA_964630585.1 uncultured Gordonia sp. | reverse complement strand
TCCTCTCCCACACGTTGCCGATCTTGTCGACCAGACCGTAGGTGATGGGCGGGTAGGCCCCGACCGGCGATGTGCCACCGACCCCCGTCGTCTCATACGGAAAGCCGCCCAGCCAGGTGTTGGCCAGGACCTTCCCGTCGGGATGCAGTTCGGCGCCCCACGCGTAGTCGAGTCCGTCGGCACCGCCACGCGCGGCGAATTCCCACTCCGTCTCCGTTGGCAAGCGCCGGTCGGCCCAGGCCGCGTACGCGGCGGCGTCGCGATAGGCCACCTGGACGACGGGATGGTCGGCGCGGTCGTCGATCGAGGACCCGGGCCCCTGCGGGTGGCGCCAATCGGCACCGGGCACCCAGCGCCACCATTGCCGCCAATCGGCGAGGTTCACCGGTCCGGCTGTCATCGTGAACACCAGAGCGCCGGGTACCAGCATCGCCGGATCGGCGCCGGGGAACTGGGCCGGGTCGATCTCCTCCTCGGCGACCGTCACGTAGCCGGTGGCGTCGACGAACTCGGCGAACTGGGCATTGGTCACCGGGTGGCGCTCGATGGCGAAGGGCGCAACGGTGCGCTCGTGGGCCGGGCGCTCCTCGGGATAGTGGGTGTCGCTGCCCATGCGGAAGGTGCCGCCGGGAAGCTCGACGAGATCGGTGAGGCTCACCGATCAAGGGTGCCACGGAAGGGGTGAACCGACCGCGCGGATCATCCCGCCGGGGTGAGCGTCGACTCGCGGATCACTGTGGCGGTGGCGGCCGGGTCGTCGATCATCGGCACGTGCCCGAGGCCGGCGAGCTCGACGTAGCGGGCTCCGGGAAGCCGTTCCCGCGCGACCGTCCCGTAGTGCGACGGCGGGAAGATGCGGTCCCGCTCAGACCACGCGAGGGTCACCGGGCACGGGAGCGGGTCCATCGGCGCGCAGTAGCCCGTCCCTCGGAACAGCGAGGGCGCAGCCTCGCACCCCAACATGTCGCGCAGTGCGCCCAGTGCCTGCTGAGGGCTCATCCGGTCGCCGTGTTCGGCCACCAGCTCCATCGCCTTCTTGCGGGTCGGTCCGGTCGCGACAACGGCGGGCGCAAGGAACGAAGTCAGCTGCGCGAGCCGTCGCGTCCGTCGAAGCGCCGTCACCACCCCCGTGGCGTCGGGCCTGCCCTCCGGCCAGAACCCGGCCGGCGACAACCCACACACTGAGCGTGCACGCCCGCGACGGGCCAACTCGAGCGCGATCCATCCGCCAAGCGAGTTGCCCGCGAGGTGCACGGTGTCGAAGCCCCGCCCGTCGAGGATCTCTTCGACGAAGGCGACGAGGTCCTCGAACGACGCGTCCGGCATCTTCGGGCCGCCGCGATGGCCGGGCAGTGTCGGAGCGATGACATCGAAATCGTCGGCGAGCAGGGGGACAACGTCCTCCCATGCCGCCGACGACATCGTCACGCCGTGGAGCAGCAGGAGTGGGGCCTTGGAAGCCATGGCGTGTGCCCTCTCGTCGTCGAGTCGGACTGAATCGTACGGCCCCGCGTCCACGCGATAGGATCGGCGTCGCGGGTCAACGCCCGCACGCCCCCTTACCTCAGTTGGCTAGAGGGTCCGCCTTGTAAGCGGAACGTCGTCGGTTCGATCCCGACAGGGGGCTCCACGTGCCGCACGGCGTCAGACAACATCGATAGCTTGCGAGCATGGAGAAGAACATCTGCCAATGCTGCGGTGGCAAATTGATTCACCGACACCAGAAGAAGTTCTGCAGCAACGCATGCCAGCAGGAGCTTGATCGTCGAACGAAGACCGCGCAGTGGCTTGCCGGCACTCTCGACACACAACCAGACTCGCGCAGACGTCACTTCATCCGGATGTACCTATTGGACGTGCAGCACCGTCAGTGCGCACTTTGCCGGATCCCGAATGAGTGGAATGGAAGCGAGCTCGCCTTCGTTCTTGACCACGTCGACGGCAACTCCGCAAACAATCGACCAGAAAACTTGAGGCTGGTGTGTCCCAACTGCGACTCACAGCTGCCAACGTACAAGTCCCGCAACCGTGGTAGCGGCCGTGCGTGGCGACGCCGCCGGTACGCCGAGGGACGATCGTATTGATGTCACCCACCAGGCCAACCGACGTCCTGTTGGGTGAGTAGAATCGTCACCAACCATCCAGGCACGACAAGAGGACAGCCATGCCCCCCAAGACCGCCGACCTCAGCGACGACGAGTTGGAGCCCGTCGCCGACGAGACCGCCACCTCGGCCCGTCGAGTAGTCGCGGCGTACGCGACCGACGCCGACGAGTGCCGGATGCTCTTGGCCATGCTGGGAATCGCACCGGGCGAGACTGTCTGACGCACGATGACCACCATGGGAGCGGTACCGGAAGCCGAATTCGTGGTGGTCGCCAACCGGCTGCCAGTCGACAAAGAAGTCCTGCCCGACGGTGAGGTGCGCTGGAAGACCAGCCCGGGCGGCCTGGTGGCCGCACTGGAGCCGATCCTGCGCAGCCACGCCGGCGCTTGGGTGGGCTGGTCGGGTGTCCCCGACTCCGAGGAGGACCCCGAGGTCGAGGGTCTCGACCTGTGCGCGGTGCCGCTGAGCAGCACCGAGATCGCCGACTACTACGAAGGCTTCTCCAACGGCACGCTGTGGCCGCTCTACCACGACGTCATCGCCAAGCCGGAGTACCACCGCGAGTGGTGGAACGCCTACGTCGCGGTCAACGAGAAGTTCGCGGAGGCCACCGCGCACGTCGCCGGCGAGGGCGCGCTCGTGTGGGTGCAGGACTACCAGTTGCAGCTCGTCCCGCGAATGCTGCGGGAAATGCGGCCCGACCTGAAGATCGGCTTCTTCCTGCACATCCCCTTCCCGCCCGTCGAACTCTTCATGCAGCTGCCATGGCGTGCCGAGATCGTCGACGGCCTGCTGGGCGCCGACCTTATCGGCTTCCACCTGCCCGACGGCGCCGAGAACTTCCTCTACCTCGCGAATCGGCTGGGCGGCCACAACGCCTCACGACGGTCGGTCGGCGTGCGGTCCAAGTTCGGCTCGGTCGACCTGCACGACCGCGTCGTCACCGTCGGCGCCTTCCCGATCTCCATCGCCTCCGGCGAGATCGATGCCGCGGCGAAGTCGAAGGCCATCCGCAAGCGTGCCCGCGAGATCCGCAAGGAGCTCGGCAACCCCAAGACGATCCTCCTCGGCGCCGACCGCCTCGACTACACCAAGGGCATCGACGTACGCCTCAAAGCCCTCGCGGAACTGCTCGAGGAGAACCGGCTCGACCCGTCCGAGACCGTGCTGGTGCAGCTGGCCACGCCCAGCCGGGAACGCGTCGACTCGTATGTGGCGATGCGCTCGGAGATCGAGCAACTCGTCGGCCACATCAACGGCGCGTACGCGCAGGTGGGCCGACCCGTCGTCGAGTACCTCAACCGGCCGATGCCGCGCGACGAGCTGGTCTCGTTCTTCGTCGCCACCGACGTAATGCTGGTGACTCCGCTGCGCGACGGGATGAACCTCGTCGCCAAGGAGTACGTCGCGTGCCGCAGCGACCTCGGCGGAGCACTGGTGCTTTCCGAGTTCACCGGCGCCGCAGCCGAGTTGACCGCTGCGTACCAGGCGAACCCCTACGACATGGAGGGCGTCAAGAACGCCATCGAAGCGGCCGTCAACCAGTCGCGTGACGAAGGCCGGGCCCGCATGCGCGCGCTGCGTCGCCAGGTCCTCACCCACGACGTCGAGAAGTGGGCGAAGAGCTTCCTCGACACGCTGCGCGACACCGGCAAGAAATGAGCGGATCCGGTCTCCCGGCCGACTTGAGTGCGGCCCTGCGCGCATTCGCAGCCCTGCCGCGGATCGTCGTCGCCTCCGATTTCGACGGTTGCCTGGCGCCGATCGTCTCCCACCCCGCCGACGCCCGGGCCGACCCTCGCGCACTCGCCGCACTCGTCGAGTTGACTGCGGCGCCGGATACGACGACGGCGGTGGTCTCCGGGCGCGCCCGCAGCGACCTCGCCGGTCTCGTCGCCCTCTCCGAGGTCGTCGGCGCCGATCACCTCACCCTGATCGGCAGCCACGGCACCGAGTTCGACGATGACTTCTCGTCGGGCATCACCGACGACGAGCGTGAGCTGCTTGCGCGCCTGCAGGCCCAGCTAGAGGACATCGCCGCACGCTTCCCCGGCTCGATGGTGGAGGCAAAACCCGCGAGCACCGTCCTGCACGTGCGCAATGTCGCCACCGCCGACGACGCAGAGGAGGCGCTGGAACAGGCGCGCCGCGGGCCCGCCGCGCTGCCCGGGGTGCACGCCACCAAGGGCAAGGCCGTGCTAGAGCTCGCGGTCATCGAGACCGGCAAGGGTCACGCCCTCGACGTGCTGCGCGCACAATCGCACGCTGACGGGGTCTGCTACCTCGGCGACGACGTCACCGACGAACACGCCTTCACCCATCTGCGCGACGGAAAAGATGTGAGCATCAAGGTCGGCGACGGTGACACCGTCGCGCGCTACCGGATCGCCGGTCCCGAACTCGTCGGCGAGGTCCTGCGCGCTCTTGCGACGGCACGCACCGGCTCCTAGGCCCGTCCGATCAGCGACCCGATCGGATCGGCGTAGATCACCGAAAGCGCGACGACCACCGCGGCGGCCTCCTGCACGCCGAGGCCGAATCGTGTCGGCGTCAGTTCCAGGCGGTGCGGGAGGTGGCGCGCAGCGTCGAACGCGGCCTGCACCGGGGCCAGCCCGCGCGGATGATCGGCGAACGCAT
>CAZVVS010000403.1:0-4807 GCA_964630585.1 uncultured Gordonia sp. | reverse complement strand
GTCGAGGATTTCCTGGTTGGTGTGCAGCGAGTTGAGGTCGTAGGCGGCGCTGACCATCGTCGAGTACGAGTACAGGCCGCGGTCGCTGCCGTCGTAGCCGGTGATGCGCTGGCGGTCGAAGACCTGCTCGACGATGCCGAGGCCGCCGACCAGCGCGTCGATCGCGTAGGGCATCTCCAGTGACTTGTCGAGCCACAGGTAGGTGCACACGATCGGCGCAGGGACGAGTTGGTCGGCGACCTCGTGGAGCCGTTCCTGCTCCGGCAGGTCGTCGAGCAGGCCCTCGATGCTCCACGGCGGCACGGCGCAGACCACGGCGTCGGCCTCGATGAACTCACCGCCGGTGAGCGTCACGCCGGTGACCTTGCCGTCGTCGATGACGATCTTGCGCACCGTCGACTTGTCGCGCACCTCGCAGCCGTTGTTGGCCAGGACCTTCTCCGCGCCGGTCACGAACAGCGAGTTGAAGTCGACCGACGAGTAGAGCAGCGAGCCGTTGCGGGCCGCGTCCCGCCCGCGGGTGACCATGATCGCCAAGAGGTCCCGGAACGCCCGGGCGGACGCCAGGTGCGGCTTCTCGTTGAGCGCGCCGATGATGAGGAAGTCGATCCAGGTCTCCCGCAGGATGCGCGGCAGCCCGGCGTCGTCCATCCACTGCTCGGCGGTGATGTCGTTGAGGGAGTCTTTGCGCCAGATCGCATCCCGCGTCATCCGCAGGTAGGCGCGCCACATGGCGAAACGCTTCCGCACGCCGATCCCCGGTGCCCAGAAGAACATGGCGCCGGGACCCCGCGGATCGATGACCCCGTCGGGTTCGACGCGGCGCGAATACCGGTCCGGCTGGATCAGCAGGTCGCGGCTGCCGGTCATCTCGAGGTACTCGAAGAGCTCCGTGAATGCGCCGGAGATGACGTGCATGCCGTTGTCGGCGGTGTCGTCGAGGTGGGCGACGGGGATTGCGTGGGTGCGTCCGCCGAACTGGGCGCGCCGGTCCAGCAGGGTCACGCGGACCCCGGCGTCGGCGAGTCGTACGGCCGCGCCCAGGCCGGCGACGCCGGCGCCGATGACGACGCAGTGTTTGGGCTTGGTCATTTCCGGATACCTCCGAGGATGTAGGTGCTGAAGTAGTCGCGGACCGCGTTTTGGTCCGTGAGGTCGACGTGAATGGGCGGCAGCAGTTCGATGCTGAAGAGCGCGCGCAGGATCCACTCGGCCGCCGCGTCGGCGTCGGTGCGGCTCGTGATCTCCCCGCGCTGCGCGGCGCTGCGGATGAGCGGTGCCCAGAAAGCGACGGACTGTCGCATGAGGTCGTCGCCGCGCTCGTCGAGGATCAGATCGATGAGGTCGGTGGTGTGCAGCGACAGGGGATCGGCCCAGCGACGATGCTCGCTGATGGCGACGGCGGCCTGGCCGAGTTGCCCGGCGAGGGTGTCCTCGGTCTGCACCGCGACGGCGAACATCGCGACGAACTGCTCGGCCAGGTAATCGAAGGCCGCGTCGACGGCAGATTGCTTGTCGCCGAACCAGTTGTACAGGGTGCTACGGCTGACCGATCCGTCCTGCGCGGCGGCCGACAGGCTGAACCGTTGACGACCGAGTCGTAGCAGCGTCGCGGCGACGGCAGCGCGGACCGGCTCGGGTGCGATCCGGTCGTCGCTTGGCTGTCGTTCGGTGGACACCTTGGACAATATAGACAGAAAATGTCCAACCTGTATTGATTTCGGGAAGATTCAGCTGAAGTCGACGATCACCAGTAGCCGTCGGGGTCGACCTCGGGGCCCTCGCGGGGGATGATGCCCTCGGCGACGCCGTGGTCGATCGACGCGGTCAACCGGGGGCACCCGGGCAACATCGCGGGATTGCCGCCGTCGGCACGCACCTCGTCGAAGGCCGGGCATTGTTCGCGCGCAGCGGCGGTCCACTGCACGCTCGTCTGGTGCGGGCTGGACTTCTTGACGAAGACGCAGGCGTGACAGGCGCGGCACTCGATCTCGGTCAGACCGTTGCGCAGGTAGTGCTGGCGGTCGCGCGCGGTGGCCGCCGCGATGGCGGCCATGCGTTCGGGATCGTCGTGGTAGTCGGGCGCTTTGGCCCAACCGCTCGACTGAGACCGAGGCGCCACGCGCGTCATGGCTAGACGCTCGCCTCGGCGTCGGCCTTGGCCTTCGCAGCTTCCTCGGCTTCGGCCTCTTCCTGCTGGCGCTTCAGGTTCTCCTGCACCTCGATGTTCCAGTTCTCCACGGCCTTGGTCGTGTCGATCTCGTACTCGAAGCGCTGGACCATCTCCTCGGTGACGTCATCAGCGTCGACGTAGAACTGCTCGTACCACCGTCGCAGCTGGTAGACGGGACCGTCCTCCTCGACGAGCAGCGGGTTGTCGATGCGGGTCTTGTGCTTCCAGATCTCGACGTCCTGCAGGAATCCGACCTCGATGCCGGCGCTGATCTTCGAGGCCATCTTCTGGCCCTGCTCGGGGGTGAGGCCCTCGGGAATCTTCGCCATGACGCCGTACATGAGCACGAAGTTGTTCTCGTCGATCGGGTAGTGGCAATTGGTAAGGATCGTTTCGACCGCGTAGCCGCCGTAGTACTGGACCATCGGGTTGAGCATGTACGACGGACCGTAGTACGCGGCGATCGACTCGAGTCGGCTGTCGCCGTAGGACGACATGATCGCGACGTCGGGACGGCCGTGGCTGTTCATGTACTGCGCCGCGGTCTGGCCCTCGAAGACGTTCTTGAAGTAGTCCGGCAGGGCGTAGTGCACATAGAAGAAGTGCGCCATGTCGACGACGTTGTCGATGATCTCGCGGCAGTTGGAGCCCTCGATCACCATGCGGGTCCAGGTCCAGTCGGTCCACTTGTCCGAGCCGACTTCCTCGAGCCCCGGGATGTAGCAGTCCTCCGGCGGCGGGTTGCCCTCGGGATCGTTGTAGACGAAGACCTGTCCGTTGCGGATCATCGTCGGCCAGGTGCGGGTCTTGGCGAGCTTGGGGTTGCGCTTGGCGTAGGGCACCGTCGCGCAGCGGCCCTTGCCGTTCCACTGCCAACCGTGGAACGGGCAGGCGACGTTGTCGCCGCGCAGCACGCCCTGGCTCAGGTCCCCGCCCATGTGGCGGCAGTACGCGTCAAGCACACGGAGTTCGCCAGCGGTGTCGGTCCAGGCGACGAGCTTGGTGCCGAAGGCCTCGATCGAATGCGGCTTGCCGTCGCCGAACTCCTCGACGAGACCCAGGCAGTGCCAGCCCCGGGCGAAGCGGGACGGGATCTCACCGGTATCGATCTCGCGCACGTCCGAATTCTGTGCGGTGGTCATGGCTACTCCTCCATCGGGGCTGCGACGTCCTATGTCAATACTAGAACACGTTCCAATAGTGTGCCGAATCGCAACCTTCGGTGGCAACGATTACAGCAGTAAACAGGACGTATGGCCCCGTTCTCGACAGAAATGAGAACGTGTTCTAGTCTTAGCCCGTACGCTTCGCGGCGAGGCGGTACACGCAAGCCCGCCGCCCACAGGCAGGAGAGGCACATGGCAGCCAGCACGACCCACCGCAGCGCAGAGGCGCAAAAGGTCCTCGACAACATCGACGCGTTGTTGCCCGATTTCGCGCAGCGCGCGCAGGCCACCGAGGATGCGCGCCGCGTGTCTGACGAGAGTGCTCAGCAGTTGCAGGAAGCAGGCTTCTTCAAGCTGCTGCAACCGCAGCAGTGGAACGGCTACCAGTGCGACCCGGTGAGCTTCTACGAGGCCGTCCGCCGGATCGCCTCGGCGTGCGGATCCACCGGCTGGGTCGCCGGCATCATCGGCGTGCACAACTGGCACCTGGCCCTCTTCGACCAGCAGGCCCAGGAGGAGGTCTGGGGCAACGACACCGACGTGCGGATCTCCTCGTCATACGCCCCAATGGGTATCGGCGAGGTCGTCGACGGCGGCTACAAGGTCAACGGCAACTGGGCCTTCTCGTCGGGCTGTGACCTCGCGGACTGGACCTTCGTCGGTGGCCCGGTGATCAAGGACGGCCGCCCCGTCGACTTCGTCAGCTACCTCCTGCCGCGCGAGGACTACACCATCAAGGACGTGTGGAACGTCGTCGGCCTCAAGGGCACCGGTTCCAACACGCTCGAGGTCAAGGACGTCTTCGTGCCGCGCCACCGCGTGCTGTCGATGCGGACGATGGGCATGGGCGAGAGCCCCGGCCTGGAGCGCAACACCGCGCCGGTCTACAAGATGCCGTGGGGCACCATCCACCCGAGCACCATCGCGACTCCCATCGTCGGCATGGCCTACGGCGCCTACGACGCTCACGTCGAGCACCAGGGCAAGCGCGTGCGCGCCGCCTACGCCGGCGAGAAGAGCAAGGACGATCCTTTCGCCAAGGTGCGCATCGCCCAGGCCGCCAGCGAGATCGACGCCGCGTGGCGCCAGCTCTCGGGCAACCTGCAGGCCGAGTATGACCTGATCCTCGCCGGCGAGGACGTCCCGATGGAGCTGCGCTTGGCCGCCCGCCGCGACCAGGTCCGCGCGACCGGCCGTGCCATCGAGGCGATCGACATGCTCTTCGAGAACTCCGGTGCCGGCGCCCTGAACGTCGATTCGCCGATCCAGCGCTTCTGGCGCGACGCCCATGGCGGTCGTGTCCACGCCGCCAATGACCCCGAGCGCGCCTATGTGGCCTTCGGGAACGGGGAGTTCGGCATCCCCATCGGCGACACCATGGTCTAGGTCTCGATACAGCCCCGCGGAGGAAAGAATTCAATGACCAGCGATCAGTCCCCGATCCGTTCCCTTGGGTACATGCGGATCG
>CAZVVS010000402.1:0-4818 GCA_964630585.1 uncultured Gordonia sp. | reverse complement strand
GTCGAGCCGCGACAAGCCGATCGGCATGCCTGCGAACGTCAGGGTGACGGTGCTTGCCCCCACAGGAAGGAAACCGCCGCCCGAGGCGATGCCCAGCACCTGACCGTCGATGGACTTGAGGCTGCCGGTCCAGGTGTAGGAGCCTGGGCGAAGCGTGTCGACGGTGAAGGTGATGTCGATACCGTCGAACAGGCCGTTGGCCGTGTTGTCGAATGGCCGCTCGCCGATCCCGTCGAGGATCACCGTGGGCGGGCGTTGAAGGCGATCCAGTCGGTACGGCTGCGTGGCTCCTGGGCGGACGAGTTCGTCGACCAGTTCGTCGGTCTCGGTGCCGCTCGGAGAGTGCTCCAGGAGGACGATCCGGACGATCTCGTAGGGACCGTCGGCCGCGAGTTCCCGACGGATGTCGCCGGCTGAGAATCGCACCGAGACCGTCGAGGTGCCGACGGGCAGGTCCAGCTGGGTGCCGGCGACGATGCGCGATTGGCCGAGACCGAGCTCGGCGAGGACCAGGTACCGGGCCGAGCGTTGGATCGCAGCCTCGACGTGCAGATCGACGAAGTCGAACAGGCCATCGCCGTTCGTGTCGGCGCCATTGTCCGAGAAGGTGCCGGTGAAGGCGCCAACGAGCGGGCGTACGTCGAACTGGGTTCCAGCCGTGAGCGTTCGCCCCTGTGACGAGAGCACTGCCTCGGCGAGATAGTGCTCGGGCAACAGCCCCGCGACCTCACCTGTGTAGACGCCGTCGCCAGCTCGCTCGTCGGGGGGCAGGCCGTCGTCGATCAGCGCCACCGGCGTCGGTGCGAGTTCGAAACCCGGGCGGTAGACGTTCGCGACCATGGTGCCGCCGACGACGGGCTGATCGCCATGGAACGCGAGGCCCGCCAGCACGACCGGTTGGCCGACCACATACGATGGCCTGCTGGTGACCACGTTCAACGCCAGGCCGCCGAAGGCGATCGACGACACGATCCCCTGCACCGGCCCGGAGCCCGCCGGCAGGTCGATGGTCACGTTCCAGTTGCCGGACGCCGGGCCGACGACCGTCAGCTGAACGTGACGGCCGGGTTGGGCCAGCACCGCACCCAATGGAACAGGATCCGCCGGGTCGACGACTTCGGTGACGAAGCGGGTGGGGTCGATCGTTCGGCCTGCGGGATCGGTGACCGTCACGGTCACCGGTGCCGCGGTCGTCGAGACGTCAAGCATCCAGGTGTGCCCACCGTCGATGTTGATCGTACGCGCGTACCGAGGCGTTGCAGGGCTGAGCGCGAACAGCGAATGAGACCGGTCGGAGAGGGGGACTCGGCGGTCCTCCTGGGAACAGGCGGTGCCGACGATGGCCGCCGCCACGACGAAGGGTGCGAAGTTCATCAGCGGAGCCTCCAGTCCACGATCCCGGGGCGCTGTGCGTCGCGCGCGATCGTGGTCGCGTTGGCCGTTGCGTGGACGTTCAGGTGGTGCCAGCCGGTGATCGGGAAGAGCCGGTAGAGGCCGGCGCTTGCCGTGGTGACGATCACGTCGTTGTCCTGGAAGATCGAGGTCGGTGTCTCGGTGACCGTGATGCGGTCGGGCCGGAAGCTGAGCGGGGTCACGGTGATCCGAACCGACGAAACCCCGCCGACGAGCTGGTAGAGACGATCCGCGATGCGGTTGCCCCCCGTGAATCCCGTACCCTCCGCGTTGTTGATCATGCCGTCACCGTTGGTGTCGGCGTCGGTGGCGACCGATGCGGTCTGGACGCCGTTCGGCAGGCGCGTCGACGCGATGAACGAGGCCGCGCGTCCAGGCGTGAGGTCGCAGTAGTAGGAGCCTTCCAGTGCGCTCGCAGCCACCACGTTCAGGCCGGCCCGGGCCGCCTGGAGGGCCGTCAGCTGGCGGGCCTCGACGCCGTACTGCGCCAGCACGGAGCCGCCGTGCGGTGTGTTGAGCGTGACGAGCGACGGGAATGTCAGAGGGTGCCGTACCGGCTGGCCGCTCATCGTGCCGACGGTGACCTGCAGCGGGCTGCTCACGGAGCTGGACATCAACCCACGCATGTCGAGCCCGCCTTTGCTGTGCGTCACGACGTGCAAGGAGTCGGTTCCGAAGCGCTGGGCGATCGCGGGCACCAGCTGCGTCAGCTGGCGGACGTTGTTGGCGATCGAGTTGTTGTACGGAACGTTCGTGCACGTGGTCGGAAGCGGATCGGGTGCGGCTACGTCGGTCAGGTTGATGCTGTTGTCCGACGTCACGCGCTCGGCGGTGAGTCCGGCGACGAAGTTCGCGAACACCGCGCCGTTGGAGCGGATGCCATGGACGAGGACCACCGGCGACGTCGCCTCGAACTTGATGCCGATCCAGTCGATGGCCGTTGCCCAGATCTCGGCGCCCACCGCGCCCGTCGACATGACCACGTCGCGATTGGCGACGTCGACGTCGACGCGGAAGCGATTGATGGCGACCTGTCCCGGAGCGCTGGGGAACTTGATGCGGGAGATCGGCACCGTGAAGGACTGCGAAATCCAGATCTGGTTGTCTCCCTGCAGCGTGCCCAGCCGCTGATCGTTCAGGTAGACCTCGTCGACTTCGTTGAGGAACTGGTCGTCGATGCCGTCGCCGTCACCGTCGAACACCGGGAAGGTGTTCTGGTCGACGTCGAAGGCTGGGAAGTGGATCGCCGCCGTCGCGCCGACGATGCCGCGACGGACGAGGTCGTCCACGTTCGCGAGGAAACCGTTGGCATCCGTCGGTGCGACGTAGCGGCGGATGGGGACGTCGATGACGATCGGCCCCTGGGACCGGAACAGGAACAGATCGATGGTCGACGAATCGGCGTCATTGACGACGAATGTGTCCGATGGGTCGGCGACGACTGTGAAGCTCCACGGCGAGTTACCGCGATGTGCCGGAAAGGTCTGGCCGCAAACGATGCTGATGGTGAACAGCACCGAGGTCACGGCCATGGCGACGAAGCGCATGGGTTCTCTCCTCTCTCTCGGGTTGCTGGCCGCGGGTGCGGCCACGCATCGGAACATAGGGGATCAAGTCGAGACCGGACAAGTATCTGTCCCGAGGACCAGTGATGCTGCCGCAGCCTCGATGGAGGCCTCGATGCCCGGTCGATCCCCGTGGCCCGCCGACGCGATGCGGTGCCGTCCGCTCGATCAGCGCTGGCCGATGACGGCGCGCGCCGTGTTGCTCAGCACGAGACCGAGCGTGTTGCCCGCGGCCGGATCGAGCGCGGCGACGACGGTGAAGAACTCGGCCCCGACGAGCGACGGCTGCGCCGGCAGCGGCAGGCCGATGACGGTCCGCAGGCCCGGGTGCACGGTGATGTAGGAGTCGTCGATCGACATCCACGCCTGGCAGCCGGTCAGGCCGAGCGACGCGAGGCTCTGCGGCAGCGGGTTGCCGTTCCACATCGCGCCGCTGAAGCCGAACACGAGCGCGAGGGGCCCCGGTGTCGGCGGCAGGTCGTCGATCGCCATCGCGAACGTGTCGGCGATCCACGGTCGGCTGTAGCCACTGGCCCGGAGTTCGGGGACGCGCGCGGGCGCGCCGCAGCCGGGCCCGACCGTCGTGTAGCTCGCGGCGGGCACCGAACCGTAGGTCCAGGTGTCGGGCCAGACGGCCGCCAGATCGCTGCCGCCGAACATCAACGTCGTGGCGGCCGCGGTCGCGTGCGTCGCGGCGGCGCCGAACCGCGGCTCGATCGCCGTGGCGGTGGCGACCGCGCGCCAGTCGACGCCGTCCCATTCCCAGCTGTCGGCCAGCGGCAGGAACGAGGCGTCGAGTCCGCCGAGCAACACGACGCGGTCGCGCTCCCGCGCGAACGTCATCGCATGGTAGATGCGCGGCGGCGGAGCCGTCGCGGGCATCAGCCGTCGCCAGGACGCGCCGTCGAACAGCCACGTGTCGCCGCGGACGACCGCGCCGTCGCCGCCGCCGAACAGGATCACGCCCGCATCGTCGGGCGCGCGCGCCATCGCCGCGTACTCACGCGGCCCGGGCCCCGGTCCGGCGACGGGCTGCCAGTCGGTGCCGTTCCAGCGCCACGTGTCGCCGAGCACGAGGAAGCCGGCGTCGATGCCGCCGTGCAGCAGCACCGAGCGGTCGGGCATGGCGGCCATCGCCAGGTAGCTGCGCGGGGTGGGGCGGTTCGGCGGGAGCAGGCGCGTCCAGCTCGCGCCGTCCCAGATCCAGGTGTCGTCGAGCGGACCCGAGAGGTCGCGACCGCCGAACAGCAGGACGCCGTCGCGCACGTCGTCCCACGCGAGCGCGTGCGACTGGCGCGCGGCGGGCGTCGGATGGGCGGCGATGCGCGTCCACGCGCCGTTCCACTCCCAGGTGTCGTCGGACAGCTGCAGCGACGCGTCGGCGCCGCCGAACAGCACGGCGGCGTGGCGCTCCTCGTCGTAGGCCAGCGCCGACTCGGCGAACGCGGGCGGCGACTGGCTGTCGGCGACGCGATCCCAGCGCGTGCCTGCGAACAGCATCACATCGCCGCGCGGCAAACCGCTGCCACCGCGGCCGCCGACGACCAGGATCGTTCCGCCGAGCGTGCGCGCCGCGGCCGCCGCGGTGCGCGCACCGAGGCCGAACGCGGCGACGCTGGCCCAGCTGCCGCCGCCCGAGCCGGGCGTGAACCGCCAGGTGTCGCTGCGCGGCCCCAGCGAATCGACGCCGCTGCAGAGCAGCACCGCGGCGCCGTCGGCGACGACGACCGCGTCGGCGCGCGCCGCCGGCGCCGGTCCGCTGTTGGCGGCGACCCATGCACTCCCGCTCCAGGTCCAGGTGTCGGCGAACAGCGCGGTGCCCGCGCCGCGACCGCCGAAC
>CAZVVS010000401.1:0-4846 GCA_964630585.1 uncultured Gordonia sp. | reverse complement strand
CCTACGGCGTGCCCCGGGCTACCCCCGAAACCCCACCACCCCAGGGGACTTACCCCCTACAACGAGGTGCTGCACGCGTTGAACACCGGACCGCAGCACCGGCTAGTGCTGGTGTCGGTGAGCCCGCGGGGCCCCGAACACGACGAGATCCGCTATCTCACCGACTATTTCAGCGACGTCCACCTCGGCGATGCCGACGTAGCCGGCGTCCAGTTGCAGTGGAAGAAGGTCTGGGCCAAGGGGTACCCGCCGCACTGATCGCAGCCTCGTCAGACACACACCGTATTGTTCGGTAGGCTGCAATGTTCTGACGATCTCCTCGAGGGGTGTCCGTGTCCAGCTCTGCACAACACATTGGCCAATCAAATGCGGCTGCGCGACGCAAGCTCATTGAAGTCAGCATCCCGCTACAGAAGATCAATGAAGAGTCGGCGCGGGAGAAGTCGATCCGGCACGGTCACCCGTCGACGCTGCACCTGTGGTGGGCTCGCCGACCGCTCGCAGCGGCCCGAGCCGTACTCTTCGCCCAGCTCGTCGACGATCCCGCGTCGCGCCCCGACCTGTACCCCACCATCGAGGACCAGGAGTTGGAGCGCAAGAAGCTGTTCGAGCTCATGGAACGACTGGTCGTCTGGGAGAACTCCAACGACGAGGCTCTGCTGCGTGAAGCACACCAGAAGATCCTGGACTCGACCGACGGCAACCCGCCGCCCATTCTCGACCCTTTCGCCGGCGGTGGCACCATCCCGCTGGAGGCGCAGCGCCTCGGCTTGGAGGCGCACGCATCCGACCTCAATCCGGTGGCGGTGCTCATCAACAAGGCGCTCATCGAGATCCCACCGAAGTTCGCCGGTCGGCGCCCGGTATTCCCCGGTGCCGCCGACGAGACCTTCCAGGAGTGGCCGCGCGCCACCGGCCTCGCCGAAGACGTCCGCCGGTACGGCCAGTGGATGCGCGACGAGGCCGAGAAGCGCATCGGTCACCTGTACCCGAAGGCGACACTCCCCGATGGCACCAAGGCGACGGTTATCGCGTGGATCTGGGCGCGGACAGTCACCTGCCCCAACCCTGAATGCCGCATCGCCATGCCGCTTGTCCGCTCGTGGTGGTTGGGTAAGAAAGAGGGCAAGGAGGCCTACGTCGTCCCGGTCATCGACGGCAAGACCGTCCGCTTCGAGATCGGCCACGATCCGGCGATGGCTCCAAGTTCCAAGGACGGCACTGCATCAGGCTCGCATGGGGCGGAGTGCGTGCGATGCGGCGCTCACATGTCTGCCGCGCGCGTCCATTCGGAACTCGACAGTGGGTCCCCGTTACCCCCTCGGCTGATTGCAACCGTGGCGAAGGTCGGTCGCGGCCGGTTCTACCTTCCCCCTTCGCCGACTCACGAGGAAATCGTCGCCAGCGCACTTCCGATGGCCACAGAAGTCCGCGGGCGCCCTGAGCTAATGCCACCGTCACGGGGCACTTTTGGTGGCAATGCACAGGGTCGCAGATATGGGTTTCGCGTTTTCGCCGACTATTTCAGTGACCGCCAGATCGTCGCGGTATCGACCTTGTCGGACCTCGTGGATGAGGCCAAGGATCGACTTTACAAGGACTGCATTAGCGAGACAAACCCAAAATTCTCCAAGGAGTACTCGGAAGCGGTCTCGATATACTTAGCATTCGCCGTAAGCCGAACCGCAAACAAGGTCTCCTCCGTTGCATCCTGGGACAGTTCGGTCAAGATGGAAGCAGTACGCAGCGTATTTGCTCGCCAGTCAATAGAATTTAGCTTTGATTTCGCCGATGCCAACCCATTCGGCAACTCCAGTGGTGACTTTACAAAGGATATTGACTGGATCGCGAATTCAATCAGTAGACTTCCCGCGCGGGCCAGCGGCGAAGTCGAGCAAGCCGATGCATCAACCCGCAGCTACTCTGGCCTGGCACTAAGTACCGATCCGCCATATTACGACAACATGAGCTACGCTGACACAGCCGACTATTTCTACGTATGGTTGAGGAACTCCCTACGATTTATGCGAAAAAGCGATCTGTCAACAAAGCTAACACCGAAGCAAGACGAGTTGGTTGCGAACCGCTATAGGAATGACCGAGGCGAGGAAGCTGCTCGAGAGTTCTTCGAGGACGGTTTTCGGGCAGTCTTCCGTCGCGCCCGCGAGAGCGCACTCCCCGACTTTCCCGTTACGGTCTACTACGCCTTCAAACAGCAGGCCAGCTCGAAGGACGGGCAGGCATCGACCGGATGGGAGACCCTGCTCGAAGGGATGATTCAGTCAGGCTGGCAGATCACCGCCACTTGGCCAATGCGCTCAGAGCTCGGTAATCGGATGCTGAGTCAGGGAACCAATGCCCTTGCCTCCTCCATCGTGCTCGCCCTCCGCCCACGCCCCGAGGACGCTCCTCGAATCGACCGCCGCGGCTTCACCGCGGCTCTGAAAGCCGAACTGCCGCAGAAGCTTCGAGAACTGCAGCAGGGGTCGATCGCCCCTGTGGACCTCCGCCAAGCCGCAGTCGGCCCAGGAATGGCGGTCTTTTCGCGCTACAGCAGGGTCATGAATGACGACGGATCACCTATGACTGTTCGCAGCGCACTGCAGCGCATCAACGTGATCCTCGATGAAGTGCTCGAGGAGATGGTCAATGACTTCGATGACGAGACCCGGTACGCCCTCACCTGGTTCCGCCTGTACGCCTTCGATACCGGGCCGTTCGGCGACGCCGAATCCAACGCCACCGGCCGCATCTCGTTGGACCACCTCGAACGCTCCGGCATCCTCACCAAGGGCGGCGGCAAGGTGGCACTGATCGCCCCGCGCGACATGCCCGCCGACTACGACCCCGCCGGCGATGACTCGATCAGTCAGTGGGAGGTCGTCATGCACCTGACCCGCGCGCTGGCGACCGACGGCATTCCCGCCGCCTCGGCACTCATGGGCCAGGTCCCACCCTCCGTCGACCGCGATCTGTGTCGCGAGTTGGCCGGCCTGTTGTTCAAACTCGCCGAGGACCGGAAGAAGACGGCGCTCGCCGTCGACTTCAACCAGCTCGGCGCGGCTTGGAATGACATTGCCCGCGGTGCCGGAACCACCGGCTCCCAGGGCACCCTCCTCTAACCGTCGACCGAGCCCAAATCCGCGCCGACCGAGCCCAGATCCGCATCGACCGAGTCCGATATCCGTTGCGTCAGTGCATCGCGATACGGTTCAGCTACCAACTAATTGTGTACAAGAGGATTCGCTGTGGCCATGAACAACCGGGACCGTGTCCATCGGGCGATGGATCTGCTCGGTCCTGCGCTGAACCGCTTCCACACCAAGGTCCTAGCGCCCGAGCTCGGGGACAGTTCCTGGGTGGACCTGATCAGGCTCCGCGACCAGGGCAAGGGCGCCCACGCAGACAAGATCTACAACCCCGACGATCCGCTGGTCGGGCTTCGCATCATCACCAACAACATCCCCAACGCGGTCCGACGCGGGTGGTATCCGTTCAACGACCACCTCTCCCGCACCCAAACCAGTTGGGCCACCGAACTCTTCGAGGTCCGCAACAAGGACTCCCACAACGAGGCGTTCACCAACGAAGACACACAACGCGCCCTCGACACCACCGAGCGCTTCCTCATGGCGATCGGCGCTCCAACCGAGGCCGCCCAAGTCCGCAAACTGCGCAACGATGTCGTGCGCATCGCACACGATCGCGAGGATGCGCACACCGCGCGTGCCAATCCAAGCCTCGCCGTCGGATCGGACAACCTGCCTCCGTGGCGCGAAGTGCTCTCGCCGCACCCCGATGTCGCGAGCGGTGACTTCAACGCCGCAGAGTTCGCCGCCGACCTCTACTCGGTCGCCAATCCGAACGCCGACGCCAAGAAGAACCCCGAGTACACCGATCCGGTCCCGTTCTTCGAACGGACCTATCTCACGCACGGCCTGACCGACTTGATCAAGCGCAACGTCGCGCGCCTGTCCGGCGACTTGAACGCCTCCCCCGTCGTCAACCTGCAGACCAATTTCGGCGGCGGCAAGACGCACTCGATGCTCGCACTGTGGCACCTGGCCTCCGGCATCCCGAGCAGCGCCTACCCCGACGACGTCGCCGCCCTCGCCAAACCGCTCGACAAACTGCGCAACACCAAGATCCGACGCGTCGCCCTAGTCGGCAACCAACTGGAGCCCGCCAAGCCGGACACCCGAGGCGGCCGACCCGGAATCCGCACCATGTGGGGTGAACTCGCGTGGCAACTCGGCGGACAGGATGCCTTCGACATCGTCGCCGACTCCGACCGCACCTCGACGAGTCCCGGCGCCGCCCTTCGCGAGCTTTTCGAGTTGTATGCCCCGGCCGTGATCCTCATCGACGAGTGGGTGGCCTACGCGCGACAGCTCGTCAACGCCGCCGGTCTGCCGGCCGGTGACTTCGACACCCAGTTCACCTTCGCCCAGACGCTCACCGAGGCGGCCAAGGCGACCAAGGGGGTCCAGGTGGTGATCTCCATCCCCGCGTCGTCGAACCCGAACGACGGCAAGGACGAAATCTCCGACGAGGAAGTCGGCGGCGAATACGGCCGCGAAGCGCTGACACGCCTACGGCAGATCGTCGGGCGCACCGCCGACCAATGGCAGCCCGCCAACGCGCAGGAAAGCTTTGAAATCGTTCGGCGCCGTATATTCGCCACTCCCGACGCGAACGCGATGTCGAAGATCAGCGCAATCGCCAAGAGCGTCGTCGAGTTCTACCGCAAGAACGCCACCGACTTCCCCAGCGAGGTCCGCGACAACGCCTACATCGACCGCATCAAGATGTACAGCGATCCGTACACGGCCGGCCACGAGCACCG
>CAZVVS010000400.1:0-4847 GCA_964630585.1 uncultured Gordonia sp. | reverse complement strand
CGCGGTCGCGGGAGCACTGGTGGACGCTGAGCAGGTCTACAACTGCCTCTGGTCGCACGCCGGCGGTGTTCCGGTCCACATCCACTACGTCGTCCAGCCGGTCACGGCTGACCTGATGGCCGAGCACGCATCGCATGGGCCGATGCTCCAGGTGGCGATGCTCGCCGCAGGTGACGTGCCGAACGACGATCGGATCGAGGAGATCGCGCGTCGAGCGAGAGCGGCCTTCGGACGGCCGGTCGACTGCACCTAGCCCGGGCGGGAGATCACCCGCATGACCGGGCGGTATGGGGCGGTGCCAGTGCAACGTCGACGAGACCGACGCTGGCGTCGATCGCGGTCGGTGTGACCTCACTGACGGGACGCCTTCCTCCGGCGGTCGCTCGAAGCACGTTGGTGACGGCGAACGGCGCCGGTCGCGTTGCGTGCGCCGTTCGAAGGGTTGCCGGCGTTACCTTTCGCTCGGCGGGGACCGGCAGACTGGTTGTCATGACTCTCGGCGGAGGTCCCTTGAGGATCGGCTTGCTGTCGCTGCACTCGTTGACCAGTGCCGATCCGATGATCGATCTGGTTGGTCGGACGCCGCAGCAGTCCTCGACGGCGTGGAGCTGATCGACGGAGAGCGCTACGACCAGCTCTTCCTCGAGGGGGAAACGCCCGAGGCGGAGCGAATACGCGTCGGGATGGGTGGTGGGGGCGACGGTCGTGTCGTGCTGTTCATCGTGTCCGAAAGCCTCGGCGAGACCCACTACCTCGTGCGTGCAGGCGTGGAGCCCCATGATGCGTTGACCACCGTGACATCAGGTGGCCAGAGCACCGACACCCTCAAGCGCTGGATGCTCAAGCGTTCGGAAGCTCGCGCGGCGCTCGCCCACCACCTCGACGCCTCAGCGCTCGACGAGCGGCAGGAATGGGAACGCTTCGACGCCGTGAGGATGCTTCGCTACTCGTGTCGAGGGCCACCGCCTTCTATCGGCGGGGTCCGTCACCCGTGCAACCGGCGGTAGGGGACACTCTGCGGTAGTGCCGTAGCACGTCGTGCTACAGTGCTCGGCATGGCTCGAGAACTCACCCAACGGGAGCTCCGGAACGAGAGCGGCGACATCATGCGCCAGCTCGACCAGGGCGAGAGCTTCGTGGTGACTCGCAACGGCGTGCCGGTCGCGGAGCTGACCCCGCTGCGACGCCATCGCTTCGTCGCGGCGGAGGCTGCGGTGGCGATGTTCCGCAACGCCCCGAGCGTGGACTACAACCGATTCCGAGCGGACCTCGACCGGGTTGCCGACCAGGACCCCGAGCCGCGTGGCTGAGCCCGAACGCCCGCTGCAGGGGTTGCTCGACACCTCGGTCGTGATCGACCTCGACCGACTCGACCCTTCGGAGCTGCCGATCGAAGTCGCAGTGAGCGCTCTCACGATGGCAGAGCTCGCTGCGGGCCCCCACGCGGCCAGCGACGCCGACGAGCGACGACGTCGGCAGGACCGACTGCAGCGAGCAGAGGCCGCATTCGACCCGCTTCCGTTCGACGGCGAAGCCGCCCGCGCCTACGGGCGCATCTACGCCGCAGTCACCGCCTCCGGTCGCAAGGCCCGCGGTGCCCGAGCCGTGGATCTGCTCATCGCCGCGACCGCCTGTGCTGCGAGCCTGCCGCTGTACACCCGCAACGGCGCGGACTTCGAAGGCCTCGAGGGTCTGGTCGTCGTCGTCGTGGTGTGACGCGGTCCCGGCGTTCGGGGACAGGGCCAGCTACTGGTGGAGCGTCAGTCCGGGGGTGTCCTCGAAGACGCCGTCGTCGGCCAGGAGCGGTGCTCCGATGTGGATGGCTGAGGCGGCGATCCAGAGGTCGTTGGCGTGGTTTCGGTCGTGGAGTGGGTGACCGGCGATCCGGCATGCGTAGCGGAGCTCGGCGGCGGCGCTGAGCAGCGCATCGGTGACGGGGACGACGGTGGTTGCCAGAATCGACTGTTCGAGTCGCTGGCGTCGTGGCTCGCCCCATTGGGCGACGAGCGCTCCGTAGCGGAGCTCGCTGACGGTGACTGCGGCCAGGAAGATCTGGTTGCCGACCATCCGTCCGACGTGAGCTTCGAGCCGGGTGCGGCGACGGCGACTGAGCGAGGCGCTGAAGACGCCGGTGTCGACGACGAGTCTCACGCGTCGAGGGCAGCGGCGAACGCGTCATCTTCGTCGTCGGTGAGGCCGTCGATCAGCAACGTGTCGAGCGATGCCACCACGGGTGCGGCCGCGAGCTGTTCGGGGGTCAGGTCGCCGGGCAGCAGCGAGGTGCCTCGAGCGGTCTCGTCCCGTTGGTGTGCGGCGTCGCTCATGGACGGCAGCGTATGCCCCGGGTCATCCGCTGGCCACGAACGCAACGACGACGTAGGCGGCGTGGCGGTCGAAGTTCTGTCGCCGCCGGTCGTAGATCGTTGTCGTCCGTGGATCTGCGTGCCGCGCGGCGAGCTGGACGTCGCGGAGGGGGACGCCTGCGTCGAGGGCCGCCATGATGAACGCGGCCCTGAGCATGTGCGGGTGGACGTGGCCGTGCCCGCCGCGCTTGGCGATCGAACGAACCCACCGGTGCGCTGTGCGCCGGTCGAGCCGCTGGCCGTCCTTAGGGCGCAGGATCGCGCCTTCGTGGCGTTCACCGACGGCGAGGTCGATCGTGCGGGCGGTCCGTGGGACGAGCGGGATCGTGGCTGGCTTGTCGCCCTTGCCCGTGATCCGCAGCGTGCGGTGGCCTCGTTCGAAGCCCAGGTCCTCGACGTTCGTTGCGCATGCCTCGCTGACGCGGAGCCCGTTGAGGCCGAGCAGCACCGCCAGTGCGGCGTGGTCGCGGTCGTACTGCTCGGCGGTGAACAGGAACACCCCGAGCTCGGAACGGTCGAGTCCTCTCGAGTCAGATGGGTGGACCTGTGGGCGGCGCCCTACACGCACGTACTGGGCGGGGTTGGATGCGATCCTCCCGTCGATGTGGGCGAAGCGGTAGAAGCCGCACACCGTCGAGAGCTGGCGGTCGATCGTCGAGGCCGCCAACCCTCGTTCCTCCATCGACGCTCGGAACAGCTCGATGTGGGGTCGGCTCGCGCCGAGCACGTCGAGACCGTTGTCGGTCGCCCACTGGAAGAACCCGCCCAGGTCGTGGCGGTACGCCTCGAGGGTGCGGCCGCTGTAGCGGGCGAGGAACGACGCCGCCGCCACCTGCGCCTCGTCGACGCTCCACCGTCGAACAATGCCTGCATCGTCGTGGTCGTCGAAGTGATCATGGTCATCGGTGAACCTCCTCATCATGTTCGGAGGTCCAGCACACCCCTGATCCGCATCAGCGTCGAGACCCAACCGCCCTCCGCCAGCCGGCGTTCGGTGACAGGCTCTGTTCATGACGCAAGCGGCATTCGAGGAGTACTACCGACACGCCTTGAAGAAGCTCGGTTTCTCCCTCGGCCTCGCTGACGCTCTCGACGACGACCTCCCGGCAGGCATACCGGACGCCCTGAGAGCCTGGTACCGGGTGGCTGGTCGAAGTCGGCTCAACTCCGCACACAATCGGATCCTCGGGCCCGGCGAACTCGGCCATGAGGGCGGCAAGGTCGTCTTCGCGGAGGAGAACCAGGAGGTCGTGATCTGGGGATTCGGCGCTTCCGAGAACGTCGAAGATCCCGAGGTCTGGCAGGGCCAACGAGACGTCAGCCTCGGGTGCGAGTGGTACTCCGAGGAGCTCGCGCTGAGCCGATTCTTGGTCGAGATGATTCGCCACACGGTTGTTCACGAGCGGCCGGTCCCATGGAACGCAGAGCCGACGTGAACGTCAGCGACCCGGCGTTCGGTGGCAGGCGGGACTCGAACTGCTGCGGAGGGTCAATCCTGGGTAAGCGGCTCGTACCGCGCGTTCGTGAACACCCTTCGCGGAGGCGCTGCGGCCACCCCATGGCGGGATCGGGGTCGATTGGAACTCACGGACGCGCGCCATCTGCCAAACCGGCGGCCGTGGCACGTTGCCGATGACCATGGCCATCAGCCGGGCCCGGGCCATGGCGGGAGAGGACGCCCGGCAGAGTCAGCGAATCCTTGAGTGGATGACACCGACTTCCGTCGCGATCCTCGCAAAGCACCCTTCGTCCAGCCGCCTGATCCGCGCAAAGTCCTCCAAGTACCGCTCCTGCGTGAACGTGAGCTTGAGGACGATTGGATCCGCTGACTCCGGGCCAGGTTGGAGTTCGAGCGTGCGCAAGATCTTGGCCTCGCGTTGTTGACCGCCAGTCGGACGGTACAAGAAGTGCTCGCGATCGATTGAGACGAGGCTGTGCGCCAAAGCGTTTCGGACGACACCCAGATACTCCAGATCACTGACGTCCACATTCGTCAGCGACCCAGCAAATCGCGAGACGAACTGACGCTGGACGAGAGTGAATGGCTTTTCAGTCATCAAGAATCGTTGGCTCACGAACTCGCGGGGCATGTTCGCGGGCTCACTCAGGAAGCGGCCAACGAGGTCGGGCCGGGCCGCGAAGATCAATAGGTCGGACATCTGGCTTTGCAGCCACAGCGTGAGAAAGAAGAAGTCCCCGGCACGCAAGCGACTGGCACTAGCACGCTCGTACGACGAGCTAGGTCCGCCTCCGGTTGGTACGTTGTCCACTCGTGCTTTCTAGACCGGTCGAGGGCGTAACGCTCGACGGCCTGTACCGAGCGAACGAACGGTGCGTCGCCGCCCCTTGAGCGACTGCGCCGCACTCAGCCGGGCAGATCGCAGAGACAGCGTGCGCCCGAAGTGCCGGTAGGTGACAGCGCGAAGGTTCTCTGAGACGAGAATGACTTGGAGTTGCTGACGGCCGGAGCGCGAGGGTCCCGCC
>CAZVVS010000399.1:0-4853 GCA_964630585.1 uncultured Gordonia sp. | reverse complement strand
GCGGCGGCGGCCGCGCCGGCGACCTGGTCGGCCTGGCGGCGCTCGCGATGCGCGCGCGCGTCCACCCACCCCGGCATCCGTGCCAGCACCGTCGCGGCGGCGACGGCCCCGGGCGACTCCCACTCGTCGCACAGGGCCGTCACGGTGCGTCGCGTGACCTCGACCAGACGATCGAGCTCGGCGGTGAAGTCGACCCACTCCTGCGCGCAGGCATGCAGCGAGCCCGGTCCCACGCCGGCTGTGAGATCAGCCCGCAGCCTCTCGGGCCGACGCGTCTCCCAATTGACACCGGTGAACCCGAAGGGCTCAGAAGACGCCGTATTCACCGCCTCGCTCACCGCCGGCTCATCCCACCTGGTTCGGTGCGGTGTCGGCAGCCACGATGGCCTGCGCCTGGGCACGCAGTGCGGCAGCGAACTCCCCGGCGCGGCGAGCGCCGGATTCGACGTCGGCCATGACCTCGTGGGTCGCCGCCCCGATCGACGCGACGACGGCACGACTCACCTCGTCACCCCCGGCCGCCGGAGGCGTCAGCCGCGCCGCCCGCTCGTCGACCAATCCGCCCAGTTGATCAGCCAACGCCTCCAACGCACCGGCCACGGCGATCAGGCCCTCCGGATCCGCCCGCAGTGTCCCCGTCATGACAACAACTCCTCTCTCAATGCGGCGAGCCGCGCCGCTGCGGCACCCTCGGACGCACTCGCGTCCAGGTCTTGCGGCCCCGGGCCGGACCAATTGATGTCGTCTCCGAAGACGGCCGGGGCAAGCATCTGATCACAATCGGCGAGGGCCTCCGACGATCGGAGGGTGACGGGTGGCCCGCCCATCACGCGGCCGACCGCGTGCGCGCCACCCATGGCGGCGGCACCCGTCATGGGGGCCACCCCGGCACCCGGTGTGATCACCGCAGCTGGTTCAGGCGCCCCCGCACCGAGCACCGCCGCCGGCTCGGTGCCGCCGAGCACCGGTGCGCGCACGCTGTACCGGGCACTCACCTCGCGGGGACCTGCCAACCCGCCCGCGCCCGCACCGCCGACCCCGAGGCCGCCACCTCCGAGCCCACGTCGCAGACCGGCCGGCGAACCCGGACGCGGGCCGCTGCCGAGAGCCCCCGTCCGCGCATCACCGGCACAGCACTTCCCACCGCAGCACTGGTGCGTGGTCCCCGCAGTCCCGGCTCCTGGCTTCCCGGTCGTCGGTGTGGTGCCCGTCGGCTTACCGTCGTTCAGGGTCCCGTCCTTCGCCGACGTGGCCGCCGCGGCCAGGGCCGATCCGAGCACACCGGTGGCCGTCTTCAATGGGACGGCCAGCGCCTCCAGCGCGGTCGCCGCGAGCCCGAAGGCTCCGACCGCACCCGCTGCCGGGGCGCCGCTGATCGGCACCGGTGCGCCGTTGGTGACCATCTTCGCGGTGGGGGCCAGCAGTTGCGCCTTCGTCGCCGCGACGACGGCGGTGCCCTCGGCCAGCCCGGCGCTGATCGCCGCCAGGGCGGCGGCCTGCCCGGGAGGGGTCAGGATGAACGGCAGGGCCGCACCGACGAGTCCGACCGTCTTGGCGATCACCGCCTGCAGGGCGGCCAGTCCGGCGGCGACGATCCCGGCGGCCGCGCCGATGTCGATGGACATCCCGCTGCCCTGCGCCGCGACCATGCCGGACTCCGTGGCGGTGCGGCCCATCTTGGTCGCCGCGCTGGTCGCCGCGGTACCAGTCCAGACCTTGTCGACGGCCCGCAGTGCCGAGGTTGTCCCCGAGACGGTCAAATCCAGTAGCGACGACAAGCCGTTGAAGACCTTCCCGAGGTCGGCCGCCGCGGCCAGGTCGGCCGTGCCGAACGCGCCCAACAGGTCGGTGAGCGGCTTGAGCAGCGCCGAGAGATCCAGCACCGGTAGCGGCGGCAGTCCGGGCAGGGGTGGTAGCGGTGGGAGGGCCGGCAGCGGCGGCAGGCCCAGCGAGCCCAGCACGGCCCCGACGTCGGGAAGGCTCGCGGCGCCCTGTGGCCCGTGCGGCACCGCCGCGACGGGCAAGCCACCGCCGGGCAGCACGGCGGTGACGCCGGGCGGTGCGGCCACCCCTGACGCGGGCGCGGTCGGCGTCATCGGCCCAAAGCGGCAGCGCTGACGACATCGGTCGCGGTGAACGCGGCCGATCCGGCGAGCATCGACGCGGCGGTCCCGGCGTGGATGGCGGCGAGACCACCCACCGCGGCGAGGTGTGCGGCCTGGGCCGTGGCGAAGGCAGCGACGAACTCCTGCCCGATCAATCCGAACACCGCCACCATCGCCGCCGCGTTCGCAGCCGCATTGACCCCGCCAGCAGTGGCCAGGGCCGTGCCCATCGTCGCCGAGGTCGCTGCCAAGCCGTCGACGGCCTCCCCCATCATCATCACCGAACTCATCGATCCCCCTCGTTCGTCTCATTGGTCGCGATGCCGGCGAGTTCGCCGAAGTCGCGGTTGAACTGCTCGGTCAGTGTGGCCCGCTGCGCGTAGGCCCGTTGGGCGGCGACCATCGCGCTGGACACGATCAACTCGCCGAGCTCTACGGCGCCCGAGCGCATTGCGGCCGGGTCGAGGTCCAAGCCGATCAGTGCGCCCGACCCGTCTACGCGTGCAGTCACGCGCGACCGCACGTCACTGCCCTCACCGACGATCGCGGCGTAGCCCTCGGAGAGCTCGGCCATCGCCCCGATCGCCGCCGACGCGCGGGCGAGCATCTCCTCCAGTTCTGGATTGGCCATCGCCGATCACCGCAACCAGGAACTCGGTGCGGCGGCCTGGGCATCGAGCACGGACTGCACACGGGCCAGGTCGTCAGCGGTGGGCAGCGCCATCGTCGCGAGGACATCGTCGTCGACGCCGTCGGCGGACATCAGCTCGCGCAGTCGTACGCCCGCCGTCATCGCGCCCTCGCGGCACAACTCGAGTACTCGTGCGGCGAGCGCTTCGGCGCCCATCCCCATTGCCGACTCGGCGATCCGCACCGCCACGGGCAATCCGTGCGCGGTCGTAGTCACCGTGATCGCCCCCGACCGCGATCGCACCGTGGTCCGCGAATCTATCCAGTCGGTCGCAACCGAATCCGTATCGATCTGCATGGCCCCTCCCCCGAGCGGCATTTTTTGCCGCATGTGGGATTAGACGCAGCGCAGCGCCAAACGGTTCCATCGGGTTGTCCGACGGCCCGAGTGTTACGCCCGCCCGATGGCCAGTTCGTCCACGAATTCCGGGTAGAACGGGGTGTATCCGCGGTCGCGGTGGAACACGCGGAGTTCGTCGTCGCCGACGTCGGAATACCCTTCGTCGCGCAGCGCGACGCGCTGGCTCTTGAATGTGGAGGTCTGCGCGATCTGTGGCACGACGCGCACGAACAACGGCACCGCGTATGGCGGCAGTTTCGCCGCAACCGTATCGGCGATCCCGGCCCAGTCCGGCTCGCCGTCGACGACGATCGCGGCCATCCCGGCGCGCCCGTCAGTTCCAGGAACTTCGACTCCGTACACCACCGATTCGACAATGCCGGGCACGTCGTTGAGTACCGCCTCCACCTCGGTGGTGGCGACGTTCTCGCCCTTCCAGCGGAAGGTATCGCCGAGGCGGTCGGCGAACGCGATGTGGCCGAAGCCCTGCGAGTACACCAGGTCGCCGGTGTTGAAGTAGGCGTCGCCGCGCCGGAAGACGTCGCGCACGATCTTCTTCTCGGTCGCCTCCGGATCGGTGTAGCCGTCCAGCCGGCTCAGCGCCGAGATGTGTCCGAGCAGCAGGCCCGGCTGTCCCCTGGGTACCCGCCGGCACCGGCCGCGCGCGTCGCGGATCGGCTCGCCGGTCGCGACGTCGACCTCGACTATCGCGCGCAGCTGGGGGGAGAACCCGACGGTGTTGCGCAGCCCGAAGATGTTGGCGAAGCCAATGTTGGACTCGCTCGCCGAATAGAACTCGACGATCCGGTCGATTCCGAAGCGGCTCTGGAATTCATCCCAGATCTCCGGACGCAATCCATTGCCCACCGCCATGCGCACCCGGTGCGCGCGGTCGACTGGCTTGGGCGGCTGCGCGAGCAGGTACCGGCACAGCTCGCCGATGTAGCAGAACGCGGTGGCGTCGGCCTCGATGATCTCGTCCCAGAACCGCGACGCGGAGAACTTCTCGCTGACGGCCAGGCATGCGCCCGCGGCGAGCACTGAGCCGAGCGAGACGGTCAGCGCGTTGTTGTGGTACATCGGCAGGGCACAGAACATCACGTCGTCGCTGCGCAGCCGGACGGCCGCTCCGCCCATCCCGATCATCGCCAAGTGCCAGCGCCCATGACTCATGATCGACGCCTTCGGGTACCCGGTGGTGCCGGAGGTGAAGATGTAAAACGCCGCGTTCTCGGCGCGCAGTGAGTCGGTGATCGCCGGGTTGGCGTTGGCGCCGGGGTCGTCTGCGGCCAGCGCGTCGCCCTCGGCATCGAGATCGGCGAAGGTCAGCGTGGCGGCCGGTACAGCGTCGGATGGAACAGTCGTCACGGCTTCCGCGGACTCGTCGTCGCGCACCAGAATCCCGGCCGACAGCAGGCCCAGGCTGTGCTCGAGCACATCACCGCGTTGGTTGTGGTTGACCAGGCCGGCAATGGCCCCGAGTTTGACGATCGCCAGCATCGCGATCACGACGTCGGGGCTGTTGTGTGCCATGACGGCCACGACGTCGCCTTGGCCGACACCACGATCGGTGAGCACCGCCGCCCACCGGTTGGCCCGGCGGTTGCACTCGCCGTAGGTGTACGCATGCTTCCCGCTGCGCAGGAACGGCCGGTCCGGATGTGCGGCGGCCACCTGGGCGAAAGCCTTACCAATCGTCCATCGGCGCTTCGGCGTCG
>CAZVVS010000398.1:0-4854 GCA_964630585.1 uncultured Gordonia sp. | reverse complement strand
CGACCGCCGCCGATCCCCGCGTCGTCGTCATCGGCGCCGGTCCTGCAGGTCTGACCGCCGGCTACCTGCTGCAGCGCCGGTACGGCATCCATCCCGTCATCATCGAAGCGGACGAGTGCTCGGTAGGGGGGTTGAGCCGGACCGTCGAGCGCGACGGCTGGCGATTCGACATCGGAGGTCATCGGTTCTACACCAAGGTCGAGGCCGTCCAGGCGTTGTGGCAGGAGCTGCTCCCGCCGGAGGACTTCCTCGTTCGTCCCCGCCTGAGCAGGATCTTGTATCGCGGCCGTTTCTACGACTACCCCTTGCGCGTGTGGGGCGCCCTCCGCACCCTCGGGGCGGTCGAGGCAACCCGCTGCGCTGCCTCGTACTTGTGGGCCAGGCTGTTCCCTCCGCACGATCGCACGACACTCGAAGGGTGGGTCGTGGCCCGCTTCGGTCGGCGGATGTACCACCACTTCTTCAAGGAGTACAACGAGAAGATCTGGGGCGTCCCCGTCGACCAGCTCCCCGCCGATTTCGCGGCACAGCGCATTCGAGAGCTCTCACTCGCCAAGGCCGTGGTCAACGCGGTGTTACCCCACGGTCGCCGGGCGTCGGTGACCTCGCTCGTCGAGGAGTTCCACTACCCCCGGCTCGGGCCAGGGATGATGTGGGAGCGGTGCCGAGACAAGATCGTGGATGGTGGTGGCACCCTCCATCTGGACGCCCGCGTCGTCGCCCTCCATCACGTGCAGGGCCGGGTGTACGCGATCGAGACCGAGGACCGGAACGGGCGTCGGACGACCCACCCTTCGGAACATGTGGTGTCCTCCATGCCGATTGGAGAACTCGTCCTCGCCCTCGACCCGCCCGCGCCTGCCGCAGTGCAGGATGCCGCCCGCGCCCTGCGCCACCGCGACTTTCTCACCGTGGCCCTCGTGGTCCCTGAAGGGGTCGCGTTTCCGGACAACTGGATCTACATCCACGGAAGGGAGGTCCGAGTCGCACGGATCCAGAACTACGGCAGGTGGTCACCCGACATGGTCCGCGATTCCCTCACCTGCCTCGGACTCGAGTATTTCGTCAACGAGGGCGACGACCTGTGGTCGAGCAGCGACGGCGACCTCATAGATCTCGCCACGGCCGAGCTCGGGCAGTTGGGTCTGGTCCACCCCGGGAGCGTGCGAGAGGGCTTCGTCCTTCGGGTTCCAAAGGCCTACCCGTTCTACGACCACGGCTACAAGGCGCGCCTCGCCCAGATCCGCGAGCACCTGGCGTCCTGTGCGACGAACCTCGCACCGGTGGGCCGCAACGGCATGCATCGGTACAACAACCAGGACCATTCGATGCTGACGGCCATGCTCGCGGTCGAGAACTTGGTCACGGACGCCGACCACGACCTGTGGTCGGTGAACGTCGACGACGACTACCTTGAGGAGGTGAGGTCCGGGTCGTGAGCGTCGACCCGACGGGGCCGTCCAATCCAATCGGTTCTCGCCGTTCCCTGACCCTGAGCGCCGACGGCCATGTGATCACTGCGTGCGACTGCGCCGCGTTCGTTGCGCTGGTGGGGGCGATGGCCGTGCTGCCGCTCCAGGGAGTCCGGGTTGGGGGCCGCGTCGGGCTGACTCCGTGGATGACGGTGAACGCACCCATGGACCGGGCGAGCGGGTATCTGGTCTCTGACGTCCTCTTGGTCGCGGCCGCGGCGTTCGGAGCCATCGTGATGGCCAGTCGCGGCCGAGAGGTCGCCGTTCCCCGGTTGGTGCGATGGGGGTTGCTGGCGATGGCTGTCGGCGGAACCCTCGGTGTGATCGTCGCCGCTGATCGAGGTCCGGCGTTCGCGCTGTTGATGCGGCTCGCCGTCGTGATCGTCGTCAGCCTGATCGCCATCTGGGGTACTCGACCAGCGGGCCGGCGGGGACGCTTCGTTGCCGCGGCGTACATCGTCGGGGCCTCCATCTCGGCGGCCGTCGGCGCTCTCGCCGTCCGTGCAGAGGGGCTGTCCCGTTTCGAGACGCCACTGGGCCGAGCCGTCGGCCTCGCAGGGAACTCCGGGGCGCTCGCGGTGATGAGCGTCATCGGCCTGGCGCTCGCCGTGATGCTCGCACTCGAGAGCTCGGGGCGGATCCACCGAGCGGCGCTCGTCGGTGCTGCGGCCGTCCTCGCACTGTCGGTGCTCGACTCGGGAGCGCGTGGGGCTCTTCTGGGTCTCATGGTCATCGCCACTGCGATCGTCGTCAGGGCGTGGCACTCGGGCCGTCGGCGCTTCGCACTGGCAGTGTCGGGCGCCCTTCTCGCGGTCGCCGTGGTGTGCCTCGCCGGCGCGTTGCACCTACGCGCCGTGGATCGCCTGCTCCTGCGAGACGACCGCGCGACGAACGAAGTCACCCGCCGCTCGACCGAGCTCCGCGTGGAGCAATACCGCCTCCAGCTGCGCGACCGGGGCTGGCAGAGCTTGCTGATCGGGTCCGGCCTGCAGGACCTCGAACCCACCAGAGCCTCGATGGAGCAAGAGGACCTGAGGGATCCCCACAACGGCCATCTGGAAGTGTGGTTGGGGATGGGCTTGCTGGGAGTGACCGGTTGGGCATTGATCGCCGCGGCAACGACCGGGCCGGGTGCACGTCTGCTCACGGCGGCCCGGCCGCTACGAGAGGACGAAGCGCTCCTCGCCGCGGTCGGCACCGCCTATCTGGCCTTCCTGGCACTGGCGCTCACGGTGAACAACGTCACCAACCGCTACCTCTGGCTGCTGGTGGCGTGGGCCTCCTGGCTCAGTAGCAGGTCGGCGCGGTCGGTCCCGCCGACGCAAGGACCGGGGCCAGGAGAACCGGACCGGTCGAGCACGCCGGCAACGCGGGTGTAGCTGGCCCACCTGGTAGCTTGATGGGCCACCACCATCGGAGAAGGGGTCGGACTTCTTGCGCCTCGGCCGCCTCGGTCCCACCACAACTCGGACCGCCGCCGCCGTCGTACCTGTTGCTTCGAGCACGCCGACGTGTGCCGCCCCGTCGTCGACACTGTACTTCGCGCCCGATGGACGGGTGCTCGCCTGTTGTGTGAACAACGCCCACCCGCTCGGGCGAATCGGCGAGCAGACGCTGCGCGAGATCTGGCAGGGAGCCCGGATCGAGGAACTGAGGAGGGCACTGAGCGCGGGCGACTTCTCGGTTGGCTGCGAAGAGTGCGGAGAGCGCGCCGCGGCCGGCAACCGGGCGTGGAGCAATGCGCCGCAGTTCGACCGTTGGTCCCTCATGCACGACGTCCCTCCTTTCCCGCGACGCATGGACTTCGTACTGTCGAACCGCTGCAACCTCCTGTGCCAGACCTGCAACGGGTACTGGTCCTCGGCGATTCGGGCCCGCCGTGAACACCGGCCTCCCCTGCCCTCTCACTACGACGACTCGTTCTTCCACGAGCTCGAGGAGTTCCTCCCCCATCTGGAGCAGGCGGTGTTCCTCGGCGGTGAGCCGTTTCTCGCCCGAGAATCCCGACGAGTGTGGGATCTGCTGCGTACGAGCGCCGGCGATGCCCTCGAGATTCAGGTCGTGTCCAACGGCACCCAATGGGATGCTCGCATCGAGCAGTACTTGACGGACCTTCCGATGAGCGTGAGCGTCTCGGTCGACGGGGCGACCCGTGCCACCTTCGAGCGCCTCCGTACGGGTGCGGATTTCGCCGCGGTCATGGGCAACGTCGACCGCTACGAGACCGCCGTCACCGCCCATGGGGGTCGGGTCGGCTACCACTACTGCCTGGTCACCCTGAACTGGCACGAGTTCGGCCAGTTCCTGCTCGAGGCTGAGGAGCGCAACCGGTACGTGCAGGTCATGACGGTGACGAACCCGGCGCACCTCAGTCTCTTCCACCTTCCTGCCGGCGACTTGGCCCGGATCCTGTCGGCGCTGGAGCACGAGGCGGAACGGGTTGCCCCCCAACTCCGCAACCTGCGGCCCGTTTGGGATGCCGAACTCGATCGACTGCGCCGTCACCTGGAGGTGGTGCGCAGGGGCCTGCAGCCGCGCTGGACCCGCGTCAGCGCCCCCCGTCGCTCGAACCGGACTCGATCCGAGACGAACGCGCGGGTCCAGGACCGTGCGGATCGAATCAGCCACCCGGAAGCGGAAGCCGAGCTCGGCCGATGGTCAGGCCAACCGCCGCTCGTCCTCCTTGGGCGCGCCGGCGTGGTCACCCAGCACGAGTCGCCGACGTGGGCAACCGGGCTCGACCTGCCGGGCCTGATCGGGGTACCGGTGAATGAGCTCGACGGGGCTTTCGCCCGGCAGTTCGGGACCTGCACGAAGCTGACCCTGTCCCCCGCTACCGGCGGGCTCGTGAAGGTCGAAGCGACGTTCGGCTCCTCGAGCGGGACGGTCTCCCTCCGGGCCATCGCCACGGAATGGGACGACGGCGGTGTCCGACAGAACCGGGTGGTGGTTGCGCTTCGCGACAACCGCCGGGCGACGAGCGACGGGCCTCCCGATGACCGGTGACTCGCTCCCCGCTCGCAGAGTGAGTTCCGAGGCACTCCGCCGGCACACAGCAACCAGGGTGGCCGCCGATCGTTCCAGTCCCTGCAACGCCCCGTTCACCAACATGTACTTCTCCGCTGCGGGTTTGGTCGCCCCGTGCTGGATCCAACTCGGATGGGGACACGATCGCTGGCGCCAGGATCGTTCGATCCTCGACATCTGGCACGGGGCGACGTTCACGCGGCTTCGGCGGGACCTGGTGCAAGGCGTCTTCCCTGGTGGCTGCGGGCGATGTGCCGACGATCTCGAGGTCGGCAACACCCCGCTCGCCTCGGTGTACGACGCCGCGGAGCCGCTCACCGGACAGCCACAGAGCCTCGAGCTCGAGTTGTCCAAC
>CAZVVS010000397.1:0-4884 GCA_964630585.1 uncultured Gordonia sp. | reverse complement strand
TGACCACGAGCAGCCCATCGTCAGAGATCAAGCAAAGCGCCCGGCCCTCGCGGCAAGAGGCGCGCAAATCGTCGCCGGCATTATCACTCGGATCGACGCCTTCCACTAGGGGGCTGATCCACCCCCAGTTCTCGTCGATGTCGGCGATCAGGAAAGGGGTTCCAGAGATCACTTCAGCTTCAGTACGAAACCGCTTCGGACCACTGAATCTCGACAGTCGCCTGCCAGGTGCCGGTAGCTGGCACGGCCACCGATCGGATCGATAGCCCCTCGTTCTGAGCCAGGATGATCGGGTGTTCCCCATCGGCGATCTCTGCCTGCCACAACAGCGTCCCCGGCGCGATGATCTGCCCGTTCAGGGATGCCGTGATCGGGCCGGGGGCGACGATGCTCGCCATCGAGTTCGCTTCGAGCGTCTTTGTGCCAGCGCCAAGCGCCGCAGTGGTGGCGATGCGCATGTCGCCCGCAGCAAGCAGCGTGCTCGGCATGGACGTGCGCTTCTTGATCGTCGCAGCTGGCGTCGGTGCCGTGCCGCCCGTGCCGGCCACAGTCCAGCCGGTGGACTTGATGAGGTCGATCTGTACCGGCACGCCGGCCGCAAAGAACGTCGTCGTCACGCACGCCGAGATGCGGATCTTGCGCACGACAGCGAAGCGCGAGGCGTCAGCCCACCGGAATTGGAAAATCTCCGAGTTGGCTCCCAGCGCGGCCGGCAGGATGCCGGTTGCACCGCCCCAGCCGTAGGCGCCGAGGCCCTGCATGTCGATCGGCTTGTTTTCGGTCTTGGCAGCCCCGAAGTCCTGTCCCACCTTGAGCAAGTTGCCAAGTGCATCGACGAGTGAGATTCCAGCCATGTCGGCCTCCTATTGCGTGTAGAACCAGCCCACAGACCACAGACCTTTGAGTAGCGCCGTGCGCCCAGGGACGGTCCTGTATGGGTCTTTGGACGCCTGCCCGCCTCCCGTGGCAGCACCGGCACCTGACGAGCGCCCCAGAAGCGAGGGCAGCGGCCTTTCCGGCGGCAGCGGCCGGTCCGGCGAGAATGCCCATATCGTGAAGCCGACCCCGGCCACGATGTCCGAGGCGACAACCTTGATGTCCTCGACGATGTGCTCGCCTTCCGTGTGATCCGCCGTCGCCTCTGGCTTGATCCAACAGAAGACCAGCGAGTCGGACAGGATCGCCGCTTCGCCAGTCACGTCAACGGTCGCCATGTTCGCGCCGCTGCCGAAGTCAACCAAGGCCGTGCCGGACCCGAGCACAGTGCCGCCACCGTTTGTGCCTGCAGCCCCGGTCGCCCCAACCCCTTTACGCGACCCGGTAGCGTCGAGCACATACCAACCGCTCGCGTCGTAATGCAGGCTCTCATCAACCGCGAGATCGCCCGGGGTGATAGGGTAATTCGTGCCCCCAACGTCCTTCTGTGCTTCAACCAGTTGGGCACCCCCCGTGGCCTTGGCCCAGAACGAGGTGACCACCCGATAAACGGATGCGGATGAGGGCGCCGGGACAACAGTGACCACACCGATTGCTGACACCGATCCCTGGGCGCTGCCGGGGGTGACGACAGTCCCTGTGGTCTTGTCGATTTCCGTCCACGAAGCCCCATACACGACTTCTGTGGCGGCAGCCGTAACGAGTTCAAGGCTGTGCGTTGTGCTGGTCAGGTTCACGATAGCGCCTCGATTGCAAGAACGTCATCAATTGACGCCCCACTGCCACTACCCGAGATAGCGATTGTGAGCGAGTTTCCTACCGCTGTGGCGGATACACCCGCGCCCGTGAAGTCGATCGTATCTATGACGCCAAGGCCCCCTTGATCCACCCCCTCATCCTTGAACTGAATCGATGCTTGCCCTCCGCCCCCGCCGAGAGCCGCGATGTCTCCAGCGTTCACCCGCACCGCGAAGCCCCCCATCGTAACGGGCACCTGGGCATCTGCATCGACTCCGCTGCTGGCCGGCAACGCGTTGATCTGCGCTTCGAGGTCGACGAGCCCCTGCGCGGCGAAGTAGGTGACGGGCATGTACCGCTGGTACTCGTCTGCGAACCCCGACGAGAAGGCCGGGTAGAGAATGGCGGGCCAATCAGGCAGGATGAAGACTTGCGACGACGACACAGCCACGCCGATCGGCAACGATGTCGCCTCGTAGTCCGGGGTCTGCGTGAACCCCGAGTCCCCGAGATAGACCGCCCGGCCGGTGACATAGGCCGGCGAACCCTGGACCGTGTAGACCCCGCGGCGCTGCACACGCACCGCGGCTCCTGTCGAGCCGTTGTCGAGGGCAACGCCGAGCAACCCGAACATGCGCGTCGGGTCGCTGGCATCGGCAACGCCGATGGTGTTGTCGGAGATGCCGACCACGCCCTGCCCGGCGGTGATCGACTCCCCGGCCACGTAGCGCCCGATGTCGAGGTCGATCGCGTTCTCAAGGGCAGTGACCCGCTGGTCGAGCGCGTTGATCTGCGACGCCAGATTCGAGGCTTGCAGGGTCGACTGGTTCGCCGCGACCTGGGCGACAAGCTCGGTCTGCCCGAGAGCCGCCTCGATGGCTTCGAGGCGCCGCCGGATGTTGTCGATCGCGCCGTTGACCGCGCGTGAGTCGGTCGTGCGGACGCCCGAGACGAGGGGCTTGCCGAGAGCCATCAGCCCAGCTCCGTCACGTCATCCGCGGCCTGAAGCACCTTGACAGGATCCGTCCCGAGCAGTTCCATCTGGAAGGTGCTGTAGGCGGCATCCGGGGGCGTGAGGGTGAATTCGACATCCCCATCGATCACGATCTCGTCGAGCATCACGCCGTCACCGAAGAACCGGGCGATGAGGTTGCCCACGGCGCCCGTTGCGCGGCGCACCTGGGCGATCGAGTGGAAGCTCGGGTAGGGCTCGTCCCATGCCTTGCTGCGCCACCGATACGTCATCAGGTCGTCGGACCCTTCGAATTCGTAGATCGTGCGCGAGTCGACGTAGGGTGGCGGCGCGGCCGGCACGGGCAACGCGTCATCGTCAGGCTCGCTGTCCTCGTCGAGCACGAGGTAGAGGTTGTCCTCCAAGGGGTCGACGTAGATCGCGCAAGCGTGGAAGGCCATCTGGACGATCCCGAACCCGCCCGAGCGCAAGTCGACCGCGTAGCAGCCCTTGTCCGAACCGTTCTCCCACATCATGAAGTAGATGTCGTTGTGGGCGACGCTGGCGATGCTCGACGGGTCGAGGGCCTGCCACTGCCGGCGCGTGAACACCTTTTCGGTCAGGTTGCGGACTTGCCCGACGCCCGTGCACGCGAGCAGCCCGTCCGGGCTGCTGAAGACCACGCCGAGGCCGATGACGTAGGCGAAGCTCAACTTGCTCGAAGCCGCGATCGGCACTTCGAACTTGCTCATGCTGTAGGCCGCCGGATCGTTGCCGCTGGCGACGTAGAGGAAGCTGCCGGTCCCGATCACCACCGTGGTGTCGATGTTGCCGATCCCCACGATGTCGGTGTCGGTGTTCAGCCGGTACTCGACCGGCCACGCGTGCGGCTGATTCTGCGCACTGAAGCAGAGCTGGTTGCGACGGAACCCGACCATCACCCCGTTCGGCAACGCGAGGATGCCTTCGAGGTCGCTGGGCGGCAGCGCCCAGATGTCCGACTCCAGCACCTCGCCCAACTCGGCATCGGTGAGCACATCGATGTAGTCGGCCTGCGCGAGAGGAATCTCGGCGACGAAGCGGAACACCGTGCCGGTGTTGCCCGTCACCGCACGGTAGATGCGTTTGGTCTCGATGCCATAGTCGCCACTGGTCCCCGAGGGGGCGTCGGTGGCAGTCGTCACCGTCACGCTGACCCCATCCGGCCGCAGCACCGTGGCACTCGGCAGGCTCGGCGCGCTCTCTTCACCAAGATCGTTGACGTAGGTGAAGACGTAGCTCGTCGCGATGCTCGTGATCGTGTTGTTCAACGATCCGCCGCCTTGGATCAGCAGGTTGTCGTAGAAGGTGTTCTTCTGGTCATCGCCCGTGGTGCCGAGCAGCGCGCAGTAGTCCCCATCCGTGAAGACACTGGTCGCAGTCACGGTCGCGAGCTGCCCCGAACCGAGGTATAGGGTAGCCGTCACCGTGGTCGAGTTGTCGGCGTTGACCGTGCGCTGCAGCGTGAGGGTGTACCAGACTCCACGCGTCAAGCCCGATCCGACTGGCACCGACGACAAGACTGACTGCGTGCCCCAGTCCGAGCCCGCGAGCACGGCGAGCACCGGGGCGCCGATGTCGCTGAACACGCCGACGCGCGGCCCGGACCCGTTGACATCGAGCCCCAGGCCGATCTCAACGACGATGCCGTTGTCGGCTTGTGCAGCCGAGATCGAGAAGTCGGTGCTCATCGTCGAGACCAAGCTGCCGGCGATCCCCACGTTGCGATAGGCGTAGGCCGGCGCACCCGCGTTGTTCTCGATCGACACCTGATAGCTCGGGGCCGGGTTGCCGGTCACGGCATCCTGAACGACATTCGAGGTGAAGTTGAACTGGTTGACGAAACCGGAGACCGTCCAGTTCGACGAGAGTGCATCGCCCTCGTCGAAGATGTTGACCGAGAAGCTCGTCGGCGTTGGGTCCACCCCCACCACGAGCGTCGGTGGCGAATCCGGTGGCGGCACGCCGAGCAGGCGCGTCGCGACGGGATAGGGCTCGGATCCGGTAGTCGCGAGCGCGAGGTTCGTGAAGCGTGGCGCGTCCAGGCCGGTCAGATAGGTGCGGTAGGTCGTGTCTCCCGGCACCGTGCCGCGCGCCACGTCGACTTGCTGGTCCCACGAGAGCCAATACTGGCCCGCCATGAGGGAGATTGTCTGCACCGGACCGGCGTTCGCGAGCCCGTGCTCGGTGGCGAACTGCTTGAACGCTGTGAGGTCGCC
>CAZVVS010000396.1:0-4886 GCA_964630585.1 uncultured Gordonia sp. | reverse complement strand
GCATCGGTCGGGCCAACTCGATCGCCGCCGGCGCCGCGTCGGGGTTCATGGACACCGTGGCGGCGACGGGCGGGCCGCCGCTCGCGCTGCTCTACCAACACAGACCAGCGCCGGAGGTGCGGTCGACGCTCGCGACGAGCTTTCTGTCGGGTACGGCGCTGGCACTGATCGGACTTTTGGCGAGTGGCAACGTGGCCGGCTGGCAGATGCTTGTCGCCGCGGCGCTACTGCCTTCGCTCGCGCTGGGCCTGTGGGCCAGCCGGTTCATCGCCGACAGCGTGTCCGCCGCCTCGCTTCGACCGGTCATCCTGATCTTCGCCGGGCTCGCCGGCGGCGCAGCGCTGGTTCGGGCGGCCGCCGGCTGAGGACCAGTGCCCGGCTCCGGGCGAGGATGGTGATCCAGCGGGTCGTTGAAGACCCGTTCGCGCACCATCCTCAGCGACCGACCGCAGTAGCGTGGCCGGGTCCATGCATCCCGGAGGAACCGTGACCGACACCCAGACGTGGTCGACCACCATCGCCGCAGCGGCCATCAACGCCACGAAGATCTACGGCTCCGGCGACACACAGGTGGTCGCGCTCGACGCGGTCAGCGCCGAGTTCAACAAGGGTCAGTTCACCGCGATCATGGGGCCTTCGGGTTCGGGCAAGTCGACGCTCATGCACTGCCTCGCTGGTCTCGACCTGCTCACGAGCGGCTCGGTGCTGATCGGAGGAGACGACCTTTCCCAGCTCAAGGAACGCGATCTGACGTTGCTTCGCCGCGACAAGATCGGGTTCATCTTCCAGGCGTTCAACCTGATCCCGACGCTCTCCGCCTTGGAGAACATCACGCTGCCGATGGACCTCGGTGGCATCAAACCCGACCAGGCTTGGCTCGACACCGTGATCGACACGGTCGGCCTGCGCGACCGGCTCTCGCACCGACCGTCGGAGCTGTCCGGTGGACAGCAGCAACGCGTCGCCGTTGCTCGAGCGTTGGCGTCGCGGCCGCAGATCATCTTCGCCGACGAACCCACCGGCAACCTCGACTCCCGCACCGGTACGGAGATCCTCACCTTCATGCGTAAGGCAGTCGACGAGCTTCGCCAGACGATCGTGATGGTCACCCACGACCCGAACGCGGCCGGCTACTCCGATCGCGTCCTGTTCCTTGCTGACGGTCGCCTCGTCGACGAGATGTTCGAGCCCACCGCCGCGAAGGTGCTCGACAAGATGAAGGCGCTCGGGGACTAGCCCCTCACCGAGGTGCTCCGCGTCGCGCTCAAGTCAGTCCTCGCACGCAAGCGACGGCTGTTCACCACCGGTTTCGCGATCGTTCTCTCGGTTGCGTTCATCTCCGGGACGCTGGTCATCACCGCGTTGATGGACTCGACGCTCGACTCGCTGATCGGGTCGAGTTACGACGGCATCGACGCCATCGTCCGCAGTGCCGAGGCTCAGGAGAGCGACTTCGGCCCGCCGATCCGGCCGACGATCTCCGACTCCACACTCGGACTGGTGTCCGCGGCAAAGGGCGTTCGCGCCGCCGCCGGTCTTGTCCAGGGTCTCCCGACGATCATCGACAAGAACGGCGATCGGATTCAGGATCTCGCCGGACCACCGACGCTCGCGTTCAACTGGATCGACGATCCCGAGCTCCAAGGTGGGCGGCTGGCCGAGGGGGGCCGTCCACCGGAGACGGCTGACGAAGTGGTGATCGACGTTCGAACCGCCGAGGAGTACGACTTCGCCATCGGCGACCGGGTGCAGGCCGGGTTTCCCGTCGGGCTTCGCACGTTCACCATCGTCGGCATCGGAGGCATCCCCGTCGACGGGCAGGAGGATCTCGTCGCCGGTCCCCGGGTCCTGCTCCTCGAACTGACGACGGCCCAGCAGCTGCTCGGCAAGGACGGTTTCGACTACATCGCCGTGTCCGCTGCCGACGGGGTGAGCCAGGTCGATCTCCAGAGGACGCTCACCACCATCCTCCCTCCCGATCAGGAGACGCTGACCGGCGACGAGTTCGTCGCCGAGAGCGAGGCAACCATCTCCCGGCTCATCTCGTTGTTCACTCAACCGATCCTGGCATTCGGCTTCGTGGCGGTGTTCGTCGGGTCGTTCGTCATCTACAACACGTTCTCCATCGTCGTCGCGCAACGGACCCGCGAGCTGGCGCTCCTTCGTGCGGTCGGGTCGGGCCGGGGCCAGATCCTCGGCTCCGTCATGTTCGAGGCTGTGGTCGTCGGCCTGGTGGCGTCGATCGTCGGTATCGCCGGAGGTTGGGCGCTGTCCTACGGGTTGAAGGTGGCCCTGTCGAGCTCCTTCAGCCTTCCACCGGGGCTGCCACCGATCACACCGCAGGCGGTCGTGGTCGGCCTCGGAATCGGCATCGGGTCGACCCTGATCTCTGCGTTCGTCCCCGGCATTCGGGCAACGTTCATCCCGCCAATCGCGGCGTTGGGCGAGACCGCCATCGATCGCACCGCGCTGTCGGTGCGGCGCAAGGTCATCGGCTCGGTGCTACTCCTCGCCGGAATCGCCATCATCGCTCTCGTGTCCGCCGACACGCTGAACTGGGGTCTGTCCGGCCGCGGGTTCGGAGCGGCCCTCCTCTTCCTCGGCATCACCACCCTCGGTCCGGTGTTCGCCGGACCGATGGCGCGAACTCTCGGCGCACCCCTGCCCCGGTTCCGAGGCGTGTCGGGCCGTATCGGCAAGGAGAACGCTGGACGCAACCCGAAGCGCACGGCCATCACAGCGGTGGCGCTGAGCATTGGCGTGTGTCTCGTCGTCGTCGTGGCGATCTTCGCCGCGTCGATCCGCGCCACAGTCCAGGATCAGCTCGGCAACCAGCTCGCCGATGTCGACCTCGTGGTCGACTCCGGCACCGGGTTCGCCGGACTCGGCCCCGAGCCGCGGGAGTTCCTCGAATCACGGTCGGAGGTTGCGCTCCTCAACCCGATCCGCTTCAACCAGGGCACCCTGCTCGACACTCGCGGGGCGAAGGAGGACCAGGCGGAGAAGGGCGAGGCCGAGAACGGAATCCCTGTCGGCGACTCGGAGTTCCTGATCGGCGTCGACCGAACCGCCATCTTCGAGATCGCCAACATCGAGGACCTGACACCTCCGATCGCCGAGATCCCCGACGACGAGGTGATGGTGCTGGCTCAGGAAGCCGAGGAGAACGGGTGGAAGCCGGGCGACACGATTCGCGTGTGGTTCGCCAAGACGGGTGAGCAGCGCCCGCTGACGCGCATCTTCGGCACCCACATGCACCCCGATCATGTGGGCATGGCGGGTTGGTTGACCCGCAAGTTCAACTGCCGGCTGTGGATGACCCGCTTGGAATACCTGAACTGCCGCGTGCTGACGGCGGACACCGGCCGTGAGGCGCCGGCGGAGGGGGTGGCCTTCTACCGCCGGGCCGGCTGGGGCGATGCGTCGCTGGAGAGCTACCGTGCGCGCTTCGGCAATTTTGGTCGGCACGTACACGCCTTGCCCGAGAGCTACCGGCGCATCGTCGACGGCGAGGTGATCCGCATCGGCGCCCACGACTGGCGTGTGATCGTCGGCACCGGGCATTCCCCGGAACACGCGTGCCTGTACTGCGCGGATCTGAAGCTGCTGATTTCCGGCGACCAGGTGTTGCCGCGCATTTCATCCAACGTGTCGATCCACCCGACCGAACCGGACGCCGATCCGATGCGCGAGTGGCTGGAGTCCCTGTCCAAGCTCAAGCGCGAAGTTCCCGATGAGGTGCTGGTGCTGCCTTCGCACAACGAGTGCTTTTACGGCCTGCACGCCCGTCTCGACTACCTGGCTGCCGCCCAGGGCCGCACGCTGGACCGCCTGCGCCGTACCTTGCAGGAGCCGCGTCGCGCCATCGACGTGTTTGCGGCGCTGTTCGGGCGCGGCATCGATGAATCCGACACCGGATTGCTCTACCTGGCCTCCGGCGAGAGCCTGGCCTGCCTGAACTACCTGTGGCACCGCGGGGAGGTCAACCGCCGGCTGGATGCGGCCGGCGTGGCCTGGTACCGGATGGCGTGAGGGTGCGCCGCGCCGTTGATCAGGGCGACGGCTTCGGTTCAGTCGTCGATCGACGCGCTCCAGCGGTCACCCCAGGCCTTGTTGCCCAGGTCGCGTCGGTCGCGTTTGGTCGGGCGCCCGTGGGCGATGGACAGAGCCGGTTCGGGCGCCAACCGACGCTGCTCGGTCACGCGCTCGCGCTCGGCGATGCTGGCGGCCGTTTCCTCATAGAGTTGCTGTGCCACCGGGGCGGGGCCGCGCTGGCCCGAGATGCCCCGGACCACCACCGTGCGCCGCATCGGGCCCTGCTGGAGTTCGATGGTGTCGCCGGCCTTGACTTCGCGTGACGGCTTGGCGTCCTGTCCGTTGACCTGAACCCGTCCACGCTGGAGTTCGTCGACAGCGAGGCTGCGGGTTTTGTAGAACCGGGCAGCCCACAGCCATTTGTCGATGCGCAGTTTGTCCATCAGGTCGGATTGTGCCCGGCTGGCGGTACCAGTGGCAGGCGCACGGTGGCGTCCAGACCGACGGTGCGCCCGCGGTCGATCCGGTTGTCCAGACCGATGCCGCCGCCCAGTGCCTCGGCGATTTCGTGGCAAATGGCCAGGCCCAGGCCCGAGCCGTGTCGCAGGTCGCCGGCGGAGAACGGCTGGAACAGGCGCGCGGCAAGCTCGCCGGTGACGCCGGGCCCGCTGTCACTCACGGTCAATGCCACCGTTCGGGCATCGGCCAGCACGTGCACGGCCAGCGTCCCGCCTTGCGGCGTGTGCTTGATGGCGTTGTGGATCAGATTCCGGGTCAGCTCCTGCAGCATCCACGGGTGCGCGCGCACCCGGGCCGGCACGGTTTCGATCGTGAAGTCGATGTCCTTGCCG
>CAZVVS010000395.1:0-4906 GCA_964630585.1 uncultured Gordonia sp. | reverse complement strand
GCGGCCACCGAGTCGATGACCAGGATGTCCAGCGCGCCGGAGCGGATCAGCATGTCGGCGATCTCGAGTGCCTGCTCGCCGGTGTCGGGCTGCGAGACCAGCAGTTCGTCGGTGTCGACGCCCAGCTTGGCGGCGTAGTCGGGGTCCAGCGCGTGCTCGGCGTCGATGAACGCCGCGATACCGCCCAGGGCCTGCGCGTTGGCCACCGCGTGCAACGCCACCGTCGTCTTGCCCGAGGACTCCGGACCGTAGATCTCGACGACGCGCCCGCGCGGCAGTCCGCCGATGCCCAGCGCGATGTCCAGCGCCACCGACCCGGTCGGGATGACCTCGATGGGCTGTCGGGTCTCCTCGCCCAGCCGCATGACCGAGCCCTTGCCGTAATTCTTGTCGATCTGGGCCAAGGCCAGATCGAGTGCCTTCTCGCGGTCCTGCGAAGCGGGGGCCATGATGTCTCCTTGAGGTGCGCGGTGGTGTTCGGGTCGTTGTCTGCGTCACGCTAACGGCGGGGTCTGACAATCCCCGGCAACAACTTGGACGCACGACGGTCGTTGTTCGGTTCCATGGCCGACCCTACACGCGTTTCGAACGTCTGTTCGTTAGCGACACGCCACGGCGTTTCTCACCACTGGGCGCGCGGAACGTCGAAATCGCGGCACAGCAGCCGCCACACCTCGCGCGGGTCCACACCGTCGTCGATCGCCTGGGCCCCGGTCCGCCCCCCAAGGTCGGGCAACACGTGGTCGACCAGCATTGATGCTGCCGTCTGCACGCCGAACTGGGTGTTCATGAGTTCGGTGAAGTCGGTCAGACGCATATTGCCGACCCTACGTCGCACTCAAGGAGAGCGCACGCTCCATCACCGTCACGGGATCGACGACCGATACTCCGGACGCCGCGACCCGCCGCGCCGCGTCGGCAAAACCCGGCTCGGCGAGTACACGCCCGACGGCCTGGGCGACCCCGGCCGGATCGGGCTCGCGCACCGTCAGCCCGGCACCTAGGCGCGTGACGCGCGCGGCCAGCTCCTGCTGGTCTCCCCCGCCGGGCACCATCACCACCGGCACACCGGTCCCCAGCGCCTTGGCGAGCATCCCGTGCCCTGCGCCACACACCGCCACCGACGCCTTCGTCAGGACCTCGTCCTGCCGGCCGGTTCCGGTCACGAGTTCGGCAATATCAGCGCCCGCACCCTCTCGGCACTGCTCCGCGCTGGGCACACCGAGCCCGGAGACCACCACTCGCACCGGGCGCCCCAGCACGTCGGTGCCCAGTCCGCGCAGCGCCGCGTCGAGGAGCCCTCCCTGACCGGTGGCAGCCGTCGAGGGCGCGACCACGACCAGCGGATCGGAGATCTCCAGCACGTCGAACACCGTGCGCGTCGGCTCCCACAACAGTGGGCCGACGAGGTGCGCGTCGGCCGGCCAATCGGGACGGCGCACCTCCAGCGCGGGCAACGTGGCGATCAAGCGGCCCGACGGCCGCTCCGGACCGTCCAGCCCGATCCCCGCCCGTGCCGCGGCGCGCTGCGTCTTCCCAGTGGCTACGGCGCGCGCACTCATCGCGCGCAGCCCCCGGTCGCGCAGCCGTCCGAGCACACCGTTCCCGGCGGGCAGGCCCATGCCGATCGGCGGCAGGCCGCGGGACTGGTCGTAGAGCGGGTGCGGGGAGAGTTCGAACCACGGGATACCGGCAAGTTCGGCGCCCCACGCGCCCGCAAGGGTGATGACGTCGCCGACAACCGCGTCAAAGCTGCTGGACAGCTCGGGTTCCAACAGGACGGCCATCCGCGCCGCGCGGGTGCTCAGCTTGGCGCCGGCGTCGCCGTCATCGTCGTCGGCAACAGCCGCCAGCCCCGGGAGTTCGGCGAACGCCACCGAACCCAGATCGGCGTCGGACCACCGCTTCCCCGTGAAGACGGTTGCCGTGTGACCGGCGTCGACGAGTCTGGTCGCGAGGGCGAACGCCGGAAAGGCGTGGCCGGCTTCATCGCCGGCCACGAGGGCCACCCGCACGGACTGGTCAGTCCTGCGCGGGATCGGCCTGCGGCTTCTTCTTCTCCAACGACGGCGAGCTCGTCGACTCACCCTTGGGCAGCTCGCCCATGCTGGCCCGGATCTGCTCAAGGCGGGCATGGCCGGCGAGCTTGGTGCTCGACGCCTCGACCTCGGCCATCCGGCCCGAAACGGAGTTGCGTGCGAGTTCGGCCGAGCCCAGCGCATTGGCGTAGCGTTGCTCGATCTTCTCCCGGACCTGGTCGAGGCTCGGGGTGTTGCCGGGCACGCTCAGCTCGCTCATCTGTTGCAGCGAGGCGCTGACCTGCTCCTGCATCTTCGCCTGCTCCAGCTGAGTAAGCAGCTTGGAACGCTCGGCGAGCTTCTGCTGCAGCATCATCGCGTTGCGCTCGACCGCGGTCTTGGCCTCAGCCGCCGAGTGCAGCGACTGGTCGTGCAGCGTCTTGAGGTCCTCCACCGACTGCTCGGCGGTGACCAGCTGGGCGGCGAACGCCTCGGCGGCATTGGTGTACTCGGTGGCCTTGGGAGTGTCGCCGGCAGCGGTCGCCTGATCAGCGAGGGTCAGGGCCTGGCGAACGTTGGACTGCAGGCGCTCGACATCCTCGAGTTGACGGTTGAGCTTCATCTCCAGTTGGCGCTGGTTGCCGATCACGGCGGCGGCCTGCTGCGACAGCGCCTGGTGCTGGCGCTGCGCATCCTCGATCGCCTGCTGGATCTGGATCTTGGGATCGGCCTTGTCATCGATCGTGGCGTTGCCCCAAGCCTTCATATAGTTCCACAGCTTCACGAACGGGTTGGCCATCTCTTCGTACTCTTTCGTCTCGGGGTGCGCCGCGCGGTCGTCCGCGTGCGGGAATGACTCAAATCTAACGTGCCGCGTGCCTAGGCGGCAGCGAGCCGGTCGGAATGCGTGCGCGGAGCGGCGGCCACGACGACCGGCGCAACGTCCCGCAGGGCCATTCCGGCGTCGATGAGCAGGTCGGCGAGCTCGATGTCGAGGGCGTCGCAGATAGCCGCCAGGAGCTCGCTCGACGCTTCTTTCTGCCCGCGCTCGACTTCCGACAAGTAGCCCAGGGAGACCCTGGCGGCCGTGGAGATCTCACGGAGCGTGCGGCGCTGCTCGGTCCGGGCCTGACGCAGACCCGCGCCGAGCGCCTCCCGCAGTAGCACGCCTTGCTCTGCCATCACGCCTCCTTCGTCACGCGGTCCGCGTGCACCATTGTCAACAATTCCTGCAGTGCCCGCCTCGCCGAGGTTAGTCGAATTTCCCACCGGGTGCCGCTCAGCTGCCACGCCTGCGCGACGGTTTCGTCGGCCAGGGACCGTCGGCGGGCAATACCGCAGAACACCGTCCCCGGCGCATGCCCATCCTGCGGGTCCGGACCCGCGACACCTGTCAGTGAAACACCCCAATCGGCGTCGGCATTCCGCGCGACCGCCAGGGCCAGGGACCGCGCGGTCCGCGCCGCAACCGGCCCGTCGGCCGCGAGGGCGTCGGGGTCGACACCTCCCAGCGTCGACTTCAGGTCGGTCGCGTAGACCACGACGCCGCCCCGAAGGACAGCGCTCGCGCCGGGCACGCCCGCGATCATGGCGGACAGCAGGCCGGCGGTCAGGGATTCGGCGGTGGCGACGGTCTGGCCACGCTCGCGCAGCGCATCGACGAGCGCCTGTGCCGCCGAGTCGGCGACGAGCGGATCCGTCATCTACTCGGCTGCCTGGCGCCGCAGTGCCAGCGCCTGGTAGACGTACTCGACGCCGGTGACCACCGTCACGACTAGCGCCGCGGCCATCACGATGTGGGCGGCCCACTGCCACGGGTCCGGCAACGGGATCAGGTACAGCCCGATCGCCACCGCCTGGAGCAAAGTCTTCAGCTTCCCGCCGCGACTGGCCGGGATGACGCCGTGGCGCAGCACCCAGAACCGCAAGAGGGTCACGCCGACCTCGCGCACGATGATGATCGCGGTGACCCACCACGACAGGACCCCCAGGATCGACAAGCCGATCAGCGCGGCACCGATCAGCGCCTTGTCGGCGATCGGGTCGGCGATCTTGCCGAAGTCGGTGACCAGCCCGTACTTCCGCGCGATCCGACCGTCGAGCTGATCGGTGACTGCCGCGATCACGAACACGGCGAATGCCGCCCACCGCCACGGCGCGGACTCACCGTCGTCGACGAAGAGGACGACGACGAAAACCGGGACCAGCAGCAATCGGACGACGGTCAGCGCGTTGGCGAGGTTCCACACCGACGGTGGCGGCGGCGCAGGCGCCGCGGGCACGGCAGCAGGGGCATCCTGGCGCGCCGCCGAGTCGTCTTCGCGAGTCTCCACGGACTCAGACTAGCTGTCCGGTCCACGGGCACCACAGAGGCTAGGCTGTTCTCCCATGGCCCCCGCTTCCGATTTGTCTGCGCCGGTGATCCGGCGCGCCCGGACATCGGATGTGCCGCGCATCAAAGAACTGATCGACGTGTACGCGGGCAAGATCCTGCTGGAGAAGAATCTCGTCACCCTGTATGAGGCCGTGCAGGAGTTCTGGGTGGCCCAGCTCCCCGACGACGAGGGTGGCGCCGTCGTCGGCTGCGGCGCGCTGCACGTGCTGTGGGACGACCTCGGCGAGGTTCGCACCGTCGCCGTCGACCCGGCCTATTCCGGGCGCGGTATCGGTCACCTCGTCGTGGCTCGGCTGATGGCGCAGGCGCGCCTGCTCGAGCTCCACCGGGTCTTCGTGCTGACCTTCGAGACCGAGTTCTTCGGCCGCCACGGATTCGTCGAGATCGAGGGCACGCCCGTCACGCGCGAGGTGTACGAGGAGATGTGCCGCTCCTACGACACCGGTGTCGCCGAGTTCCTCGACCTGTCCTACGTCAAGCCGAACACGCTGGG
>CAZVVS010000394.1:0-4924 GCA_964630585.1 uncultured Gordonia sp. | reverse complement strand
GATGTGGCGTCGGGGGGGTTGGCTGATCGGGCGTTGGTCGCGGCGCGGGGTCCGGTCGTCGAGGTGCCGTCGATGGTGTTGGCCGATGTGTTGTCATCGTCGGTGGTGGGTCAGGCGGTGGCTTCGGGTGCGGTGGCGGTGGTGTTCGGGGATCGGTCGGTGAGCTATGGGGAGTTTGTGGCGCGGGTGAGCACATTGGCGCGGGAGTTGATCGCGTTGGGTGTGGGCCCGGAGGTGGCGGTGGGGGTGTGTGTGCCGCGGTCGGTGGAGTTGGTGGTGGCGTTGCATGCGGTGGTGGCTGCGGGTGGCCAGTATGTCGCGGTTGATACCGAGGCGCCGGTTGATCGGGTGGGGTCGATGTTCGATTCCGCTGATGTCGGGGTCGTAGTGGTCGTTGACGGCGGGCATCCGGTGGCCTTGGAGGCGGCTGGACGTGGTGGGCGTGTGGTGTTGGTTGATGCTGATGCCGCAGTGGATTTGTCGGCGGTGCCGGTTTCTGATTCTGAGCGGTTGGCGCGGGTGCACGCCGATAGTGCGGCGTACACGTTGTTCACGTCGGGGTCCACGGGTGTGCCGAAGGGTGTGACGGTGTCGCATTCGGCGATCGTGAATCGGTTGGCGTGGGGTCAGGGCGAGTTCGGGTGGACTGCTGATGACGTGTTCGTGCAGAAGACGCCGTTCACCTTTGATGTGTCGATTCCGGAGTTCTTCGCTCCGTTCTTGGTTGGTGCGAGTGTCGTGGTGGCCGAGCCGGGTGGGCATCGGGATCCGGGGTATTTGGCTGATTTGGTGGCCGAGCAAGGTGTGACGGCGATTGATTTCGTGCCGTCGATGTTGGCGGTGTTCAACGAGGTCGTGGGTGCTGGTGCGGGTGAGGCCGGTGCTGGTGCGGCGACAGCATTGTCGAGTTTGCGGTTGGTGTTCGCCGCGGGCGAGGCGTTGCCGGCGGCGGTGGCGGAGCGCACGCGTGAGTTGGTGCCCGGGGCGGTGTTGTACAACCTGTACGGCCCGACCGAGGCGGCGGTGGAGATCACTTATGCGCGCATCGATGAGGTCGGTGCGCGGGTGGGCATGGGTGTGCCGGTGTGGAACAGCGCTGCCTATGTCCTTGATGAGCGGTTGCGGCCGGTGCCGCCGGGGATGCCCGGTGAGTTGTATTTGGGTGGGGTGCAGTTGGCGCGTGGTTACGCGGCTGCGCCGGGGCTGACTGCGGAGCGTTTCGTTGCCGACCCGTATGGGCCGTTGGGTGCTCGTTTGTTCCGCACGGGTGATTTGGTGCGGGTGTTGCCCGGTGATCAAGGGACTGCTGATTGCATCGAATATTTGGGGCGCACGGATTTCCAGGTGAAGCTGCGCGGTCAGCGCATCGAGCTGGGCGAGATCGAGGCTGCGATCGCTGCGGCTCCCGAAGTTGTTCATGCCGCCGCCACCGTGGTCGTGGGACCTGGCGGCGCCGAACACCTCGTCGGGTATTACGCACCTGCACAGATCGACGTCGACTCTGTTCTGGATGCTGTGTCAAGGGCACTGCCGACCTACATGCTTCCCACCGCGTGGGTCGCGCTTGACGAAGTCACCATCAGCACCTCGGGCAAGCTGGACCGCAAGGCGCTGCCCGCGCCGGACTTCTCCGCTCTGGCGGGCACTGAATACGTGGCGCCGACCACTGATGCCGAGATCGCGGTGGCGCAGGTCTTCGCCGACCTGTTGGGCGTCGAGCGGGTCAGCGCGAATGCGAACTTCTTCGACCTGGGCGGCAACTCGTTGACTGCTACGCAACTGACCGGGCGCCTGACTGCGCTCTCGGGTACGCGCGTGGGAGTCCGGACGCTGTTCGAACACCCGACGCCGGCCGGATTGGCGGCCGTCTTGGACCTCGGGGCCAGTGCTGTGGAGGGTGCCCGGGCCGCGCTGGTTCCGGTGGAGCGCCCCGCGGAGGTGCCGTTGTCGTTGGCGCAGCAGCGGATGTGGTTCCTCAACGTCTTCGAGCCCGATAGCAGCGCCTACAACCTGCCGATGGTGGTGCGCATCGTCGGCGAGGTCGACGATGAGGCGATGGCTGCCGCCATCCGTGACCTCCTGGAACGCCACGAGGTATTGCGGACCCGCTACCCGGAGACCGACGGCGGTGCGCGCCAGGAGGTCGTCGACGCCGTCGAGGCGGCGACCGAGGTCGGTTACGCGCGCCACGCGGTCGACGACCTGGCGTCGGCGGTCGCCGAGTTCTGCACCCAGACATTCAATGTCACTGCACAGGTCCCGGTGCGGATCGCACACTTCACCGCCCCCGACGGCGAGCAGGTGTTGGCCGCAGTGGTGCACCACATCGCTGCCGATGGTGTGTCACTCGGTGTGCTCGTACAGGACCTGATGAGTGCCTACAGCGCGCGGACGGCGGGCACGGCACCGGGCTGGGAGCCGTTGGCGGTGCAATTTGCCGATGTTGCACTGCTGCAGCGGCAGCGATTGGGGTCGTTGGAGGATCCTGATTCCGAGCTTGCGCGCCAGTTCGCGTTCTGGCGCACCGAGTTGGCAGGGTCGCCGGAGATCGTGGAGATCCCGGGGGATCGCCCGCGTCCGCCGGTGGCGACCATGGCCGGCGCGGATGTGTCGTTCACGGTGCCCACCACCGTCGTCGAAGGCGTGCGTGCACTTGCACGTGCCACCGGCGCCACAGAGTTCATGGTGGTACATGCGGCGCTGGCGGCGCTGGTGTCGCGGTTGGCCGGGACCGACGACGTGGTGATCGGCACTCCGGTGGCCGGGCGCGGCGACCCCGAGACCGCCGGCATGGTCGGCATGTTCGTCAACACCCTGGTGCTGCGCACCCCGGTGGACCTGGCCGTCGATGGTCAAACGCTGGTGCAGGTCGTGCGAGCGGCCGACTCCTTGGCCCTCGACAACGCCGACGTCCCGTTCGAGTACCTGGTGGATGCACTGGCGCCGGTGCGCACTCAGGCCCACACGCCGCTGTATCAGATCCAGCTGTCCTTCCAGAACTACGCCGGCGGCACGGAAACCGACGGCGCGGTCGGCGTCGGAAACCTCGTCGTCGAGCCGATGCAGGCGCCGCGCACCACCGTCCAGAACGACGTGAGCTTTGTGCTGGCTCCCGATGCGACTGGCGGATGGACGGGATATCTGCCCTATGCCACCGATCTGTACGACGAGTCCACGGCGCGCAGGCTTGCGCAGCGGTTTGCCGAGTTCCTCGCCGAGTTCGTTGCGGAGCCGAGTCGACCGGTGGGCGAGCTATCACTGATCGACGGAGCCGAGCTCGCCGAGTTGGACCGCTGGTCCTACGGCGAGGTCCGCGACGTGCCCGGCGAGCTGATCCCCGACGTCATCACCCGGCAGGCGGCCATGGCGCCGGACGCGGTGGCATTGGTGTTCGAGGGCCGTTCGGTGGCCTACCGCGAGTTCGCTGCAAGGGTGGCGGTACTGGGTCGGGAGTTGATCGGACTGGGTGTGGGCCCCGACGTCGCGGTCGCGGTGTGTGCGCCGCGGTCGGTCGAGATGCTGCTGGCGGTGCATGCCGTAGTGGCCGCTGGCGGCCACTACGTGCCGGTGGACACCGAGGCGCCCGCCGACCGGGTCGACTCCATGCTTGAGACTGTTGACGCGCGGATCGTGCTCGTCGTCGATCGCGAACATCCGGTGGCCGTCGCCGCGGCGCAGCGCGGTGCGCACGTGCACGTCGTGGACGCCGACGACGCGGTGGACCCTTCACCGACGCCGATCACCGACGCCGAGCGGCTTGCACCGCTGCACCCCGGCAATGCGATGTACACGCTGTTCACCTCCGGCTCGACGGGCAAACCCAAGGGCGTGACCGTGCCCCACGGTGCCGCATTGAACCGCCTGTGGTGGGCCGTCGACGAGTTCGGCTGGACGGCCGACGATGTGTTCCTGCAGAAAACGCCCTACACCTTCGACGTATCGGTGCCCGAACTGTTCGCGCCGCTGATGGTGGGTGCGAAGCTGGTGATCGCGCAGGCGGGTGCCCACGGTGACCCGGCGTATCTGGCGCGGGTACTCGTCGACGAGCAGATCACCCTCGCACACTTCGTGCCGTCGATGCTGTCGGCTTTCGTCGACGTGGTTGGCGCCGCGCCGTTTGCCGGTGTGCGCAACCTGCTCGCTTCCGGTGAGGCGCTGCCGGCAGTCCTGGCCGGCGAGGTGGCCGCCGCGTTCGACGGTGTGCTCACGAACCTGTACGGCCCGACCGAGGCCGCCGTCGACGTCAGTGCGCATCGCGTGCGGCCCGGCGAAACGACGGTGCCGATCGGCGCTCCGGTGTGGAACACCGTGTTGCACGTGCTGGATGCGCGGTTGCATCCGGTGCCACCGGGCGTTGCTGGCGAGTTGTATCTGGGCGGTGTGCAGCTGGCCCGAGGATACGCCGGGCGCGGCGACCTGACTGCGGACCGATTCGTCGCCGACCCCTATGGGGCGTCCGGGTCGAGGCTCTACCGGACCGGCGACCTGGTTCGCTGGAACGCCGAGGGTGAGCTCGAGTATTTGGGGCGCACGGATTTCCAGGTGAAGCTGCGCGGTCAGCGCTTGGAGTTGGGTGAGGTGGAAGCGGCGCTGGCGGCCGCACCGGGAGTAGTGCATGCAGCGGCGACCGTTGCGACCGCGCCGGCGGGTGCCGAGCATCTGGTGGGCTACGTGTCGCCTGCCGTCGACCTGGATGTGGTGAAGGCGTCGCTTGCTGCGGCTTTGCCGTCGTACATGGTGCCGTCGGTGTGGGTGGTGCTTGAGGATGTGGTGTTGAATTCGGCGGGCAAGTTGGATCGTCGGGCGTTGCCGGGGCCTGATTTTGCTGCGTTGGCTGCGGCGGTGGGTGAGTTTGTGGAGCCGGCCACGGAGGCTGAGGTGTTGGTGGCTGGGGTGTTTGCGCAGGTGTTGGGTGTGGAGCGGG
>CAZVVS010000393.1:0-4932 GCA_964630585.1 uncultured Gordonia sp. | reverse complement strand
GGTACAAGGACAAGGGCGGGTTCCCGTTCACCGGTGGCGAGTTGCTCGGCGTCGGCATCGACGTGTCCCAAGAGCAGTACCTGGACCTGGAGAAGGAGGCCGCCGCCGCCTTCGCACTCGACTGACGACCACTCGGCGCCGCCGGTATCACTCCACCTGGGCGTCGAGCGCGGCACGCAACTCGGCGAGTGACTGCCGAACGGCCGGCTCGCCCGGACCGAGCTCTGCTACCACCCCGCCCAGCACGGGGAGGAACGCGGCTCCCGCAGCCTGGTGCGCGGCGCGCCCGGCGTCGGTCAGGCGCAAGACCGTGGAGCGGCCGTCCGTCGGGTTCCGCAGACGTTCCACGTGGCCTCGGCCCTCGAAACGCTTGATATAGCTCGACATGGTGGTCGGCGGCGCCGACATCCACCGCGCCAGCTCGGTCGGCGTCATCGCGTCCGACCCGGTGAGCACCGAGTAGATGCCGAACTCGTCGGCCGTCAGGCCCGAGGGTGCGAGCGCACGGTCAAGCACGCCGTTGGTGGCACGCGACACGAGCCAGATGTCGAAGAGCACATTGGTCCCGTCCTCGTCGATGAGTTCTTCGTGCAGGTGGTCGAGGTCGGGAGATGTCGCGGGTCCACCCTTGACAGATTTACTACGAGATCGCATAATCTCTATTGTACTACGAAATCGTACTAATGGAGGTGCGTCATGCAAACACCCACAATCGTCACCGGTGGCCGAAACGGAGACTTCCTCACCGTCCGCCACCTCGTCGTCGAAGGAACCCAACACGAGATCGGTCGCCGGCTCGCCGCTGCAGCCGAAGCCGCCCACGGCACGGCTGCAGCCCCGAAGCCGGCCGACCCCCTCGTCGAAGGCGTCCGGCGCGAGTGGTTCGCCGCCCACCACCCGGCGCACCTGGCACGGACCCGCGGCATCGCCGACCACTTCGGCATCGACCCGGACCGCACCGACCTGTCCTACGACTGGCTCGGGACCTACCGTGTGCCGGCCGGCTGCTCTGTCGCCTACTTCCCCGGAACAGGCACTAAGGACGGGCACGGCCTCCTCGCCCGCAACTTCGACTTCCCGACGGCGACATTCACGCAGATCGTCGGGATGCCTCCACTACCCGACGAGCGACCCCTCGCCGCCGACCCGTGGATCATCGAGATGCACCCCGAGCAGGGCTACTCATCGGTGTCGATCGGGATCATGGACCTGATGGGGGCGATGGACGGCATCAACGAGGCGGGCCTCGCCGTCGCCCTCCTCGCCGACAACGAGACACCCGATCCCGAGCCGGCGGGACGGCCACAGGTCGGCATCTCCGAACAGCAGGTCGTGCGCTACCTCCTCGACCGGTGCGCGACCGTCGATGAGGCGAAGGCCGCACTCCTGATTGCGAAGCACTACTACTTCTTCACCCCGTGTCACTTCCTGGTCTCCGACCGCACCGGCGCAGCCTTCGTCTGGGAGCACTCGCCACGGCGCAACCTTGAAGCGCTCATCGACGCCGACCCTGCGACCCAGGGCCGACTGGTCTGCACGAACCATCTGCTCCACCGTTGGCCCGATCCCGGGCAACTACCCGCCGACGACGGCCCCATCGGCACGGCAGCCCTCACCTACCACCGCTGGCGCACGCTCGACGCGGCCGTCGGGGACGGTGCTGTGATGGATCGCGACGAGATCCGGGCGCAATTCGCCGCGGTCTCGTTCCGTGCGCCGATAGCGGAAGCACGAACGTTCTGGCACGCCCAGTACGACACCGACGACTCATCGGTCGACGTGTCGTTCTTCGTGCGCGACGATCGCGGCGAGAGTGTCTACGGCGACCCGATCCGCGTCGCGCTTTGACCGCGTCGCTCTCGGTGCGTCCGATGTGCACCACCGCCATACACTGGGCCGATGAGGCGGACGCTCGGTACTGAGCACGACTGGGGTCGCGGACGAGACGTCCGTTTCGCCGTGCCCGATTCCGCCGACCTGCTCCACCGCCCCCGCGTCATCGATTGCCTGACCCAGGCCGTCGACCACCACCGCGTGACCATGCTGAGCGCACCCAGCGGATACGGGAAGACGGTCGCCATCGCCGAGTGGTCGCGCGGTTGCGGTGCGGTCGTCGCGTGGTTGTCGTGCAATCGGTATGACAGCGACCCAGCAACACTCTCCAACGGAATCCTGACCAGCCTGCGGCGCACCGCGTGGGGAATGAACCGCGACGATGTGCTTGCCGAGCTCGACGTGGTGACGGGTGCGGACACGGCCAGCGTTCATGCCGCGATCGTGGCGGCAATGCGAGTCGTGGCGACCAGACACGTGCTCGTGATCGATGACCTGCACCTTGCCGGCAGAAGTATCGGAACAAGCGTGCTCGGCGGCCTTGTCGAGCAGGGGCCGGCCAACCTGCGCCTGATTCTCGTCGGCCGCGACCCCGCTCAGCTCCCGCTCGCCGGACGGGAGCTGAGCGGGGAGGTGGCGCGGATCGGCAGCACAGAACTGCGGTTCACCCGCAACGAGATCGAAGCAGTGGCCGACGAGGTCGGGTGGACTGCGGTCGACACCGAATCGGTCGCCGCGCAGAGCGGTGGTTGGGCCGCCGCGGTGCGACTGGCCCTGCTCGTGACGTCGCCCGGCCAGACGGCCAGCGGATTCGGCGACGGCCACAGCCCCGACCGCGCACGAACCGATGACCTCCTGCTGTCCATCATCGCCGAGGATGTCTTGGGGAGCCTGCCCCCTGATCTCGCCGCGTTCGTCCTCGATGCGACCACGGTCTCCGACGTCGACGGTGCGCTTGCCGCCGGGCTGAGCGACCGCGACGACGCCCTGGCCCTACTCGAGGAGTGCCGCCGGCGCGGCCTGTTCTTGGAGCGCTTCGGCGGCGAGGAGAGTACCCAGTTCCGGTGGCACGAGGTGTTCGCCGGTCGATGTCGGCAGATCGTCGCGCTGCGCGACACCGGCCACTCGCGCGAGCTCCACCGCCGCGCCGCCGAACTCGTCTCCACTCGGATGCCGCTGCGCGCCATCGACGAGGCGCTGGTCGGCGGCGATCCCGGACTCGCGTACCGAATCCTGATCGACTCCTGGCTGCTACTTCTCGCCGGACGGACCGAGGAGTCCCCCGACCAAGTGCTGACGCGCCTGCCCGAGCCATACGCAACGCGACCGGAGGTCGTCGCAGTGGCGGCCTGCGCCATCGACATGGCCGGACGGCGCACCGAGGCCCAGGCACTCTTGGCCTCCGCCGACCAGGAGGGCCGCGCCGGCCTGGGCGGTGCCACCGCGCTGCGCGGGAGCCCCCGACCCCTTGATGACGAGGACGGGTGGCGGGCCGAACTGACGACGGTGTGCGCCCAGATGCTCGTGTACGACGATCGTCCCGAACTGATCGACGCCGTCCGACTCGGCCACACCTATGTGGCACGTGCCCGAACCCTCGGCCCGGCCCGATACGCCGCCTTCCAACTCCTCCTCGGCCGCACCCACCTGGTCCTGCGCTACGACGTGCCCGAGGGGATCGCCGTGCTGACAAGCGCACTGCGGCATGCGGCCGAAGCCGGCGAGGCGACCCTCGCCCGACGCGCGGCGGGGCTGCTCGCCTTCAGCCACGCCTGGGTCGGCGAGTTCGAGGAATCCCGGGCGGTACTGGCGCGGATGCAGAACGCGGACGGCGGGCACGACGACTGGTCGACCCAGATCGGCACGCCCGAAGTCGCCGCCCGCGGGTGGATCGCATTCTGGACCGGCGACTTCGACGAGTCCCGAGCCGCCTTCACCAAGTGCCTGCAGTCGCGCGCCGACCCGGCCGGATTCGGGAGCATCGCCGCCCAGTACCTCGCGACCATCGCCGCCATCGACGGCACAGCCCGAGAACGCCACGACGCCGTCGCGCTGGTGCGTCGGATCCCCGCCAGGGAGGTGCGTGGAGTCCCCTGGCACCTGTACCGGCGAGTCGCCTTCGCGATCCTCGCCGACGCGGACGGAGACCGGGACCGCGCCGCAGCACTGGCGCGGGAAATACGGGACGATCTGACCGCGGCCCCCGCAGCCGCACTCGTCGCAATCGAGTTGATCCGGCGGCACGTCGGCAAACAGGCTGCGGCGGCACTCGTGCGGCAACTAGCGCCACTGCCGTTGGCCAACTACATGCGGGCGTCGTTGCTCGTGACCTCCGCGCTGATCAACCGCTCCAGCGGCGACTACGAAGCGGCGCACGAGGTGCTGGAGCGTGCCCTGGGCGTCGCCGCCCCCGCCGGGATCGCGCGCCCCTTCCTCGAGTCAGACCCAGCGCTGGCCGACCTTCTCGCCGAACACGGACGATGGGGCACGAACCACGCCGGCTTCATTGCCGACCTGTGCGCCAGCACCTACGCGACCGACGACCTCACCGACCGCGAGCGGCAAATCCTCGGCTATCTGCGCACGACGATGACCTTGGCCGAGATTGCCGGCGACTTGGATCTCTCGGTCAACACGGTCAAGACCCATACTCGCTCGCTCTACCGAAAGCTCGGTGTGCAAAACCGCCGCAACGCCGTCGCCGCGACGGTCCGCCGACGCTGATTTCGCCCCCACCCACCCCGCATGGCTTCGTCAATGCTGCGACGATCGGTGCTGGTTCTCCGAAACGGGGTGGGCAGGGCGCGTCATTCACCGCGCGCAACGGAACCCGAGGTGCGAGGTGGCCGAGTCGTCGGATTGCGACGATCGAGCCGCCGGGCGGTAGCGCTGGCAATATTCCGGTGCGCAGATAAACGAGCCACCCTTGGTCACGCGCATCACCGTCGGATCGGTGGTCGGCGCCAGCAGGTCGGGGCGCCCGTCGGCGCTCACCGGCTCGCCCTGACCCGCGACGATGTGCCGCGGCTCGTAGACGTCGGAGGTCCTCTCCCACACGTTGCCGATCATGTCGACCAGACCGTAGGTGTTGGGCGGGTA
>CAZVVS010000392.1:0-4935 GCA_964630585.1 uncultured Gordonia sp. | reverse complement strand
GACGCCGTCAACGCTTCCGACGCCAGTTGCCCCGTGATTCACGGACTCACCCGCCCCACCGAGGGGTCGGCGAACCAGGAGTGGTGGCCCAAGCGCCTCAACCTGCGCATCCTCGCCACGCACCAGCCGGTGTCCAACCCGATGGCCAACGAGGACTTCGACTACGCCAAGGAGTTCGAGTCCCTCGACCTCGAAGAGGTGAAGGCGGACCTGCGGGCCGTCATGACCGACTCCAAGGAGTGGTGGCCGGCCGACTACGGCAACTACGTCGGCAACATGGTCCGCATGGCATGGCACGCCGCGGGCACCTACCGCGTTCAGGACGGCCGCGGCGGTGCCGGCAACGGCCAGCAGCGGTTCGCCCCACTGAACAGCTGGCCCGACAACGTCGGCTTGGACAAGCCACGACGCGTCCTGTGGCCGGTGAAGAAGAAGTACGGCCGCAAGCTCAGCTGGGCCGACCTCATCGTCCTGGCCGGCAACGTCGCCATGGAGAACTGTGGGTTCGAGACGCTCGGCTTCGGCGGTGGCCGCGCCGACCAGTACGAAGGCGACGACGAGACCTACTGGGGTCCGGAGACCACCTGGCTCGGCGATGAGCGCTACACCGGCAACCGCCAACTCGAGAACCCTCTCGCGGCGGTCCAGATGGGCCTGATCTACGTGAACCCCGAGGGCCCCAACGGCAACCCGGATCCGCTGGCCGCAGCCGCCGACATCCGCGAGACGTTCAAGCGCATGGCGATGGACGACGTGGAGACCGCGGCCCTGATCGCCGGCGGCCACACCTTCGGCAAGACCCACGGCGCCGGTCCGGCCGACCTCGTCGGCCCCGAGCCCGAGGCCGCCCCCATCGAGCAGATGGGCCTGGGCTGGAAGAGCAGCTTCGGCTCCGGCGACGGCGCCGACACCATCCAGTCCGGCCTGGAGGGCGCCTGGAACAGCACCCCCACCACGTGGGACAACAACTTCTTCTGGACCCTGTACGGGTACGAGTGGGAGTTGGGCGAGAGCCCCGCCGGCGCCAAGCAGTGGCACCCGAAGGACGGTGCGGGTGCGACGAGCGTCCCCGATGCCGCCGACCCGACCAAGCGGCACGCACCGATGATGTTGACCACCGACATCGCCCTGCGCACCGATCCGGCCTACGAGAAGATCACCCGCCACTTCCTGGACAACCCCCAGGACTTCGCCAGGGAGTTCGCCAAGGCGTGGTTCAAGCTGACCCACCGCGATATGGGCCCGCTGTCCCGGTACAAGGGCTCCGAGGTCCCTGACGAAGTGTTCATCTGGCAGGACCCGATCCCCGAGATCGACTACACCGTGGTCGGACCGTCGGAGATCGCCGACCTGCGCAGGCGGATCGTCGACTCGAAGCTGACCGTCGAGCAGCTGGTGTCGACGGCGTGGGCGTCGGCGGCAAGCTACCGCAACAGCGACAAGCGGGGCGGCGCCAACGGTGCTCGCATCCGCCTCGAGCCGCAGCGGAGCTGGGAGGTCAACCAGCCCGAGAAGCTCGCGAAGGCGCTGTCGCGGCTGGAGAAGATCCAGTCCGAGTTCAACGCCGCACAGGACGGCGCGACCCGCATCTCGTTGGCGGATCTGATCGTCCTGGCTGGCGGCGTCGGTGTCGAAGAGGCGGCCCGCAAGGCCGGCCATTCGATCAACGTGCCGTTCCACCCGGGCCGCAACGACGCGACGGCAGAGCAGACCGACGTCGAGTCGTTCGAGTGGCTCGAGCCCAAGGCCGACGGCTTCCGCAACTACCGCGGCAAGAGCGCCGAACTGCAGGGCGAGTTCCTGCTGGTCGACAAGGCCAACCTGCTGGGTCTGTCCGCGCCGCAGATGGCCGTCCTCGTCGCGGGTCTGCGCGTACTGGGCGCCAACCACGACGGATCGAAGGCGGGTGTGTTCACCGAGAGGCCCGGCACCCTCACCAACGACTTCTTCACCACCATCACCGACATGGACGTCACCTGGTCGAGCAAGGACGACGAGGAGGAGGTCTTCGTCGGGACCGTCGGCGGCAAGAAGAAGTGGCTCGGCACCCGTGTCGACCTGGTCTTCGGCTCCAATGCCGAGCTGCGCGCACTGTCGGAGGTCTACGGCGCCGACGACGCGGAGGGCAAGTTCGTCGATGACTTCGTCGCCGCGTGGGTAAAGGTCATGGACAACGATCGGTTCGATCTGCATAACTGACCGACCCAGGGCCGGGTTACCGTTGGGGTGTGAGCATGCACTCCCACGGTGACCCGGCCCCTTCCGTTGATCCCAGGAAACACTGGGAGGAGTTCTACGACGGCAAGCGGCCGTGGTCGGGCAAACCCAACGCGATCCTCGTCGAGGAGGTCGGCGGCATCGACGCCGACGGTAAGACCGCCCTCGACCTCGGCTGCGGGTCGGGTGCCGATGCCATCTGGCTCGCACAGCAGGGCTGGCATGTGACCGCCGTCGACATCGCCGACGCCGCCCTGGCCTCCGGTCGGGCTCATGCCGCCGACGCCGGCGTGGCCGACGACGCGATCACCTGGCAGCGAGCCGACCTGGGCGCCGAGTTCCCCGACGGCACGTGGGACCTGATCACCGCGTTCTATCTGCACTCCACCGTCGAACTCGCCCGCGCCGACATCCTGCGGAAGGCCGCGGACGCGGTGAAGCCCGGCGGCACGCTGCTCGTCGTCGGGCACTGGACCATGCCCGCGTGGCGGTTCGACGGCGATCCGCCGGCATTCCCGAGCACCGACGACGTGCTCGCCGACGTCGGCGCAGACGAGTCGTCGGACTGGACCGTCGTGCGCACCGCCGCGCGCGACGTGGCGATGACCGATCCCGACGGCAATCTGTGCACGCGGACCGACAACCTCGTGCATCTGCGCCGCACCTGACACCTGCAGAATCAGTCCCCTCATCCCGACCGGTTCGACAGGAACGCACCTACGCACGTCGTCGTAGGACGAGCGCGACGGCGGCGACGGCCCAGATCGCGAGCAGCGCTACGGTGAGATAGATGCCCATCGTCTCCAGGTCGGCCGATCCGATCCGTTCGACGAGCCCGCCCCACCCGAAGGTGTCGGTACCCACCCCGGCGAGTTGGACGGCGGCGACCACGATCGCCACCACCGCCGAGATCCCCGTCATCAGCAGCGGATAGGCGATGCCGCGACGCTGCAGCGGGACACCGTCGGCGGTCGGTGTCCGCCACGCATACGCCCGGCGCATCAGCGCACCCTGGGTGGTGTCGAGCAGCGACATCCCCGCCGCGAAGAGCACCGGCAACGTCATCACCGCCCACCACGGCACCTGGCCCAACGTCGCGGCGCCCGCAATCGCGAGCAACCCGATCTCGGTCGCCGTGTCGAAACCGATCCCGAACGCGAAGCCGACACCGAACATGCGCGACGGGCGATCGATCACCGCTTCGAACCGGCGCATCAGCCACCACATCGGCCCGCCACTGCCGGCATCGGAACCCGCCCGGCGCGCCTGACGCAACGACCAGACGTTGATCGCCGCGATCGCCAACAGGAACACCGACGACACCGTCGGGCCCCACACCCCGGTGAAGCCGCGCACCGCCGAATCGTCGTCGGAGATCGCCGACGCCGCCGCCGAGAGCCCCACCGCCAGTGCCGCACACAACAACAGCACAACCGTCGAATGCCCGAGGGAGAACCACAGCCCCACCGTCGACGCAGGCCTACCCCGGTCGACGAAACGGCGGGTCGTGTTGTCGATCGCCGCGATGTGGTCGGCGTCGAAGGCGTGTCGCATCCCCAACGCATACGCGCCCAATCCGACGGCCAGCGCGGTGGACCCACCCGCCGCGTAGCTCACCCCCGACGGCATCACCACCAGCAGCAACATGCCCCAACCGAGCACATTCAGCACCACGATCACCGCCACCGCTACCGGCCACCCCGACAGCCTGCCCGCCTCGCCGCCCGTCGTGCTGACGGCATCGAAATCCGCGCGACCATTCGCCATGATCATGCCCGCCGGCGCGATCCTGCTGTGCGTGCGATTCCCACTCCGAACAGGACGACCGGCGTCGCAAACGAGGCGATGAGGAGTATCCATTTAAGCCGTGTCACGGCACTTCCCGCTCGCGCGGAAACGTCGGTGATATCGGGATACCCAGAAACGTTCCGCAGACCCAGGGCTCCCTCGCCCCAGTCGGCGAGCATGGCACCGAACGGGACGAGGATGAGCCAGTCCCAAGCGCTCGAGTTGGGAGCTGCGAGGCGCAGCGCCCGCGCCGTGAGCGTGGCCAGGAGCATTGCGTAGATCGCACCGAGTCCGAAGTCCGCCACGATGAGTCGCCGGAGTCCTCGGCGTCCGCTCGATTCCAGCTCTGTGAGCATGTGTCGCAGCTCGGAAGGCGAGTATCCCAGGATGCGCATGTCCACCATGTCATCCATGCCCATTCCGACAGCCTCGATCGGCTTCAGGAAGACCTTCTGCATAACCAGTGTCATCGCGGCCATCGCGGCCCCCGCGGTGATGGCCAATGGCCAGGATGCCCGGGATTTGAATTGTGCCAGCATTGCGCAGACTCCGATTCTCAGCTCGACAACGAGGCGGTCATGAGATCCTCACCGATCAGACTCGGACATTGAGTGTGTCGACAACTTCGGTCGGGTTCGACCGGTGCGGCAGCTGCACGATAACCTTGGCCTTGATCAACTCCACGCCTTCGCGCTCGACCCCGGTAATGGCCAGTTCCGCCAGCCCGGCGCCGTCCTCCTCGTAGGTACGCACGACCTTGCCGGTGAACCGGAGGATCTCGCCGGAGAACATGGGCGCCGGCAGCCGGGTTTCGACCTCGCGGACCCAGCCGTGGTCGCCCAGCCAGTTGTTCACAAGATGGGTCGCCTTCATATCGATGTAGGCACCGAAGTTGATGGCGCGGGGCATGCCAACCGAACGTGCGCTGGA
>CAZVVS010000391.1:0-4962 GCA_964630585.1 uncultured Gordonia sp. | reverse complement strand
GGACTCCCATGAGAAGCAGCCCGACGACGAACACGGCTACCGGCCACGTGGTGATCGAACCGCCGTCGCCCAATTGCACCGGGACGGTCGTGTGTGCGGCGTCGGGTATGCGCTTGACGAGCCCGGAGTCGACGAAGCCGATGAAGGCGATGAAGGCGCCGATGCCCGCCACGATCGCCGCCTTCAATTCGGCGGGAACTGCGTTGAACACCGCCGTGCGAAAGCCGGTCACCGCCATCAGGACGATGATCACGCCGTCGAGGACCACCAGCCCCATCGCCTGCGGCCACGTCACCTGCGTGGCCACGCTGACCGCCAGCAGACTGTTGATGCCCAGGCCGGCGGCGAACGCGAACGGATAGTTCGTCGCCAAGCCGAACACCAAGCACATGACACCCGCGACGAGTGCGGTGGAGGCGGCGACGGCGGCCATCGGCAAGACGTTGCCCGCGATGTCGGCGTTGAGCGGCTTGTCCGGGGTGCCGCCGAGGATGATCGGGTTCAACACCACGATGTAGGACATCGTGAAGAACGTGACGAGGCCGCCGCGCATCTCGCGCAGGGTCGTCGATCCACGCTCGGTGATGCGGAAAAAGGAATCGACTCGAGACGGTGTCGGCGGCGCGCTCACGAGAGAACGTTAACCTGAACCAATGAGCGACGCGCGCGAAGTCACCCCGGTTCCCGAGCTACCGAAGATGCTGCGCGAACCGGGGCCGGTGATCATCGTCGGAATGGCCGCCTGGTTGATCGCGACCATCGTCGCGCTGGTGACCGGCGTCGGCGGTCTCACCCTGCACGTGTGCCTGTGGGGGCTGGGCGTCGGGGTCATCGGGACATCGATCGTCGGGGCGCAGCTCGCAGCGGTCAGGCGCGGCTCGAAGACGGCGCAAGAGGGCTTGGAGTAGCACCCAGGCGCGCCACGCTCGCGACGACCGCGAGCCACACGGCACCGATCGCCCATCCCGCGAGTACATCGGTGAGCCAGTGCACGCCGAGGTAGACCCGGCTCAATCCGATCAGCAGTGACAGGACCGGTGCGACGAGCAGGACGTCGGGATGCTCGCGGATCCACGCCGAAGACCGGAACAGCCCGACGGCGATCAGCCCGAACACGATCGCACTCATCATCGCGTGGCCCGACGGCATCGAGTGGTACGCGGCATGGACGAGCCGGTACTCCTCCGGTGGCCGGTCGCGCGCAATCGCCCCCTTGAGCACGACCATCAGCCAATAGCCCGTCACCGATCCCAGCCACACCATCACGGCACTGCGCCACAGACGAAAAGCTGCGAACACGGCACCGGCAACGATGACGATGACCGTCAGCGTCATCGTCGAGCCGAGCCAGCTCAGGCCCTCGCAGAGTGAGGTCAGGGCCCCGGAGCGGTGCCCGACGATGAAGTCGAGCACACCAGCGTCGACCGGCGTGCTCGACGGCAGGTCAGTCCGCATGGCGCCCACCGTATCCGAGGACGTCGACGTGGACGGCACCGTTGGCGTCGACCCACCTGTCGACGCGGTACTCGCCGCTGTCCGTCGCGACGAGTAGACCGTCGTGCACGACGACTTCCCCGCGCGGCTGGTCTCCCCCGCTTCCGGCGGCGACCCGCAGCGCATCGGCGTCGGCGTCCCACGTCGTCGTCGTTCCGGCGCTCACCACTCGCGCCGTGACCGCCTCCGACGCGAGCGGGAGGTCGAGCAGATCGGCGAGTTCGCGCGCGGCGTCGGCGGTGACCGGCACGCTGGCCACGACGGCCCGATCAGCCGCCACGACCGACAGATACTGGGGTGCGTCGATGACCACCGCGTCACAGCCGGTGCCGTCATCGATCACCGAACCGTCGAGGGCGCGCGCCGCCGGAACGCCGGGGAGCAGCGTATCCAACTGCCCCGGGTCGACGTCACCGCGACCGATTGCGGCGACGACCTCCCCGTAGGCGCGCAGCACCGCACCGGGTGCGACGCGCCGATCGCGATCACCCAGGTTGGCCAGAAGCACCGCCGCCGTCTCGGCGTCGGCCACCCTGTCCCCGATCAGGACCCCGCCCAACGCAGCCGCATCCGGATGCTCCAGGGGATCGACGATTCCGGCGAATGCCTCGGCGTCGGGGCGGCGATAGGAGCACACCTCGCGGCCATTGATTCGGGCATTCTGGCGCAGCCACCAAGCGGTGTACCCGTCACGATCGGCCAGCAGAGGCGCGGTCGCCGGATCGTTCGCCATCAGGGTCAGCGCGTCGGGCCATCGTTCGTCCGGCACGAGGTCGAGGTCGCGGACGGCTGTCAACGTCGACGGCGGTTCAGACAACCCGGCCCACCAGCGGTCCTCGTCGTGCAGGTCGTGGTCGGGCGCGGTGGGCCACTGCTCAGTGACGGTGAGGAATCCCCATCCGACGCCGGCCCGGCGTAGAACGTCGCTGCCGAACCGCTTCGCGAGCTGCTCGTCGACGATCGCGAAGGGCAGGTCGTCGCCCAGGATCGCGGACAGCGGCGAATCGGCCAGCAGGAGTTCGTCGACGTGGACGGGTTCGCCGTCGACGTCGGGCAGCAGCAATTCGGCCGATGCTGCGGGTGGCAGGGCCGCGTCGGGATCGGCGGCCAGCAGTGACAGCACCGCTTCGGCAAGGTCGGCCACGTCCCCGTCGGTCCCGTGCGCCGCAACATCGGCCAGTGCGGCGACGAGGTCGTCGTGGGCGAGCAGCTCGCCCGCCGCCGCCGGTGTGGCGCCCAACCGTTCCAGCAGTGGGTGCACGGCGTCGGGGTGGACCGTCGGAGCCCACGGCGCGGCCGCCCCCGCCGGAGCGATGACGAGTCCACGGGCACCGAGGTTGCGGCGGCCGTCGAGCCGCGGCACGGGCAAGGCGCCGAGTTCCTCGGCGTCGGCGCCGGTCGCGACGAGGGGAGCCAGCGCCTCGTAGAGCTGCGCCCACCACGCCGCGGGACGGTCGAGGTCCGCGACTTCCTCGGCGATGTCGGCCAGCCCGATCTCGCGTGCGCCGACGGCTAGGAGCGCCGCACGCTGCTGCGGGCCGGACACGTCGGGGTGGGCCAGCTGCGCGAGCACCGGACCGAGGCTGGCGGCCAACGCGTCGGAGAGGTCGGCGACGATGAGCGTGCGCCGCGGCACGAGGTCGTCTCCCCCGTCGGCAGCCGGTACCCACGCGTTGGCGGCCAACTCCTCGCAAATGGACTCCAGGAGCCGGGCGTCGACGCTGTTGCGGGGCAGGGCGCGGGGCACGAAGCCCGGGCGCTGCGCCGGGCTGAACGCCCGCACCAGCTCGACGTAGCCGGGTGCGAGCGTGCCGACGTCGACGCCGGGCATGAGGTGGCGCCGGTCGGGTGTCACCGGAAGCGGCGCGATCACCCGCGCGGGGACCGAGATGTCGATGTCGGTGGGTGTGGGGGTGCGGAGTGTCTCGGGGTCTCGATACAACCGCTCCTCCGTCGCGGCCACTCGACCACCGTCTTGGGTGTCGCGACCCAACCACCGGACATCGCCGGTCACCGCCTCGCGCCAGACGTTCCCGGCGCCGGGAATCGGCGAATCAGTCGGGTTGAAGCGGATCTCTCCGTCGCCGCGCACCGCGGTGACCGCGTCGTCTTCGACGGTGATTTGCGCCAGCGCGGGCAGTTCCAGCAGGCGGTCGCAGACCTGCGCGGCGATACCGGCCATCAGGTCGTCGACGTCGGTCCCGGCACGCGGCACCAGCACAATCTCGGTGTCGAACCCCGCCGCGGGCGCCGCGTCGGAAAGCCACGCGAGCCGCAGGAGCGGCACCTGTTCGCCCGACGGCACGATTCCGGCCGAGACGATTGCATCCTCGGTCTGCGTGCGGTCGAAGACCAGTGCCGTCGTGGAGGATCGGATCTCCACCCGGTCGGCGACCGGGACCACGGCGGCGAAGCCCACCCCGAACCGTCCGACCATCTCGTCGTCGCCCTCTTTCGCCGAGACGCGCAACGCCAGCAGCGACGCCACCCCGTCGGCGGTCAGCGGTTCCCCGGTGTTTGCGACGTGCAACGCGCCGGCGTCGTCGCGCCACACCGCGAGACGTCCCAGCACTCCGGCGGCGACGGCCGCGTCGGCGGCGTTGGCGGCTAGTTCGGTGAACAGCCGGTCGCGGTATCCGACAGCGGCGAGGTCGGCCTCGGCGCGTGAATCCTCGGTGAGCCGCGTGGGCGACCCGTGCCACGCGTCCAGGACTGCGGCACGCCGCGACGCGACGCCGAACGGGTCGGAGTCGGCCACCGTCAGTCCACCGTGGCGAACACCTCGAGCACCCCGTCGTCGAACGGGTCGAACTGCGGTGTGGACACCGGCGGCCGCGGGGCGATGTCGGAATGGGCGCCGCAGCCGTACTCGGCGGACACGACGTGGCCGTCGGCAGCGAACTCGTTTGCGCACACCCCGAACGCAACGCGCAGCGCACCGGACAGCTGGAGGTAGAAGCCGCACGTCTCGCAGTGGTGCTTGGCCGCCTGTGCCATCGCCGACAGCGGGCCGAACTCACCGTCGTACCAGCGCTGCGCTGCCTCGTCGCGGCCCTCCGCGCTCAGCACGCGCCGACGCCCGAGGCCCAATTCGGTGTCGAGCTCTTCCAGGTCACCACTGTCGACCTGATTGGGCACCAGGCGCGGATCGTCGGGCTCGGCGGCGAGTTGGTCACCGGGCTGCAGATCACCGGCGGCGATGCGCTCGCACCACGGCACCCACGACGGCGCGAGCAACGATCCGTCGCCGGGCAATAGGACGACCTCGCTGACGGTGACCGAAGCATCGGCGTCGGCGAGCGCCACGACGGCGCACCAGCGCCAGCCGCGGTAGCCGGGCAGGTCGGCCGTGAAGTAGTGCGCAGCCGAGTTATCGTCCTCGACGACTACCTCGACGTGGTCGCCGGGCGCGCCGCCGTCAACGACGATGGCCTCGCGCGCGGCGTCGACGGCACCGCGGAGCAAGTC
>CAZVVS010000390.1:0-4966 GCA_964630585.1 uncultured Gordonia sp. | reverse complement strand
CAGATGAGGCCACCGGCCAAGATTTCCGCGCCCAGCACGACGATCGACTGGTCGGGTATTAGCGGGAGGCAGGCGGCAGTGACCGCCAGCGTTAGTGACCCGATCGCGGACCCGGCTCGCGACGCGACGGCCGACGCGGCGAGGATGGCGTCGACGTTCACCGACATGGCGACGATGAGCAGGCCCGCCAGCGCCGCGCTCGACCCGGCGACGGCGACGTTGAAGTCCTTCCAGGGTTCCAGTGCCGGGTTCATCGGTCAGGTCAGCGCGAACTTGACGGTGACCCGGTACGTCAGTGTCTGCTGCCCGGGCTCGAGCGGTACGGGCGCCGCGGCGGCGGAGTCCGGCGCTCCCCGGTAGGTAGTGGGCTGCGGTATGTCGGCGGAATTAGTCTCGGTGATCACGAGCGCCTTGCCCAGCTTGTCGCCCGCCAGGCGTGCGTACTGGTCGGCACGCGCCCTTGCGTCGGCAAACGCGGCCTCGCGTGCATTGCGCATGAGTGCGGAGTCGTCGTCGATGAAGAAGCCGACGCCGCTCAGACGCGTGTTGTTGCCGCCGGCGGTGACCAGGTCACCGAGCACTTTGGACGCCTTGGTCAAGTCGCGCATCTTGACCGAGATGGTGTTGGTCGCCTCGTATCCGCTGATCGTCGCCGTTCCGCCGCCGGTTCCCGGCGTCGAATACCGCGGCGACACGTTCACCTGCTGGGTCGTGATGTCTTTGCGGTCGACGCCGGCGGCGACGGCCGCGTCGGTGATCTTGGCGATCTTGTCCGACGCCTCGTTGATGGCCGCCGAGACGTCGGGGGCCTGTGCCTCGACGCCGATGGTCGCGCTCAGGGTGTCGGGGACGCCGGTCACCTTCCCGTTGCCGACGACGGTGACCGACCGGGTCTGGTCCACCGCCGTCGACGCCGAGCACCCGGCGAGGACCGCCGTTGCGGTGACGGCCACGGCGAGTGCGGCGAGTCCGGACTTGATTCGACGGGGTGAAGCCATGGGGCCTACCTATCTATCCCTATCTATCGGCGAGGGTGTCGGTGATGGCTGCGACGACCATGCCGACGATCGACACGATGATCGCCGCCCAGATGGCCGACCACCAGAAGCTGTCCACGATGAGCCCCCAATGGGTCACCCTCTTGGTGAACCAGGAGACCAGCCACAGCATGAGCGCATTGATCACGACGTGGAACAGCCCCAGGGTGAGGATGTAAAAGGGGATCGACAAGACCTGAACAACCGGCTTGATGAATGCGTTGATCACGCCGAAGACGACGGCGACCACGGCCACGATGCCGACCTTCTGCCAGGTCGACGTGGCGTCCCCCCATTCGAAATGCATGCTGTCGGGGACCAGGAGCGTGGCCAGCCACAGCGTCAGGCCCGTGGTCGCGGTGCGCCAGAGGAAGGGGATCACACCATCGATCCTGCCAGATCGGGCCCCGGACAAGCCGTGAATCGAACGTCGCTCGGCCCTCGCACGCCGGATTGCAACCCGAATTGTGACGTTTGATTCCTCCGCTGTGGACACGCAGAAGGTGGACACATGTGAAAACATGTCAGCGTGTCGTCGTTCAATCCGTTTGGTCCGGGTAGCGATCCGGGGCAGTCGCCGCCGCCGGGCCCGATGCCCGGTGGGCAACCCGTGCCGAACGGTGGTCCCGGCCATCCCGGACACGGTCGGCACGAGGTGCCCCAGCCGGGCAATCCCTATGCCTCCGCCAGCGCATACCCGTCCGCGTACCCACCCGCGAATCCGTATGCGCAGGCCGGTTTCGAGCAGAACGACCCGCTGGCCCGACCAACCACCGCGACGATGCCGGCCGCAAGTGGTCCGGCGATCACTATGGCGTCCCCGCCGAACGGCTTGCTGCTGGCGGCGACGGTGTGCGCCGTCATCGGTGGCGTCGTCGGTGCGTTGGGCTGGGCTCGGTGGTGGTCGCTGCTGGGCTGGGTGCTGGCCGGGCCGATCGCGATCTGGTTGGTCGCCCGCTTCGTCGCCGTCGATACCGAGAGGAAGACCGCCACGGTGTACTCGCGCCCCGGTTCGACAGGGCTGTGGTGGGTGGTTGCACTCGTGGCCGTCGTTGTGGGGATCGCAGTGACCGCGCTCGCCGTCGGATTCTGGGTCGGACAGCTGTAATGGCGAGGGGGAGCGGTATGACGGGGGGACGGATGAGACGCCTGCTCGCCATGGGTGCGCTGACTACTGTGCTGGCACCGCTGGGGTTGCTCGTCGGGGCTTCCGCGCAGGCCGCGCCGACCGACGCCGATGCGGCGGTGCAGCGTTTCGCGGCGTGCGTCGCCGGGCAGCGCAGCGGCCAGGTCCTCTTCCTCATGGACGAGTCGCTGAGTCTGCGCAAGACCGATCCGAAGGCCGCACGCGTGGCCGCGGCAAAGGAATTGGCGCGTCAGCTGCGTCTGGCGGGGGAGCGTGATGGCTCCAAGCTCGACGTGTCGGTGGCCGCCTTCTCCGACAGTTATCGCGTCATCACCGATTGGACGGTTCTCGACGAGCGGTCGCTGGGCACTATCTCCGACGGCCTGGCAACCTTGGCGAACAGCAACTCCGGGCGTGACACCGACTACGCGACCGCCCTGGCCAACGCCGCAGCGTCGCTGGCGGGCAAGCGCAAGCCCGACGGTGCGCCGGGATGCCAGATGCTGGTGTGGTTCTCCGACGGTGCGCTGGACTTCGACTACCAGAACCGCGGGCAGGTCGACAAGGAGTACGCCCCCGGCCAGCAGCTCAACAGCCCCGCCGACCGCGACGCGATGAAGAAGGCGGCGCAGGAGAGCGTCTGCCGTCCCGGCGGTGTCGCCGACCAGCTGCGGTCGTCGGGCGTGATCACCGTGGCGATCGGCCTCGACGGCGAGTCCGGCAAGACCGACTTCGCGCTGATGCAGGCGATCGCCACCGGTACGGCGCCCGGCGGTGTGAAGTGCGGCTCGGTGACTGAGCCCGTGCCGGGCGCGTTCTACCGGGTCACCGACATCGACAGCCTGGTAGGGGCGTTCGCCCGCATCGGCGGCGGGTCGGGGGTCGAGGCGACCCATGCCGCTTGCCCGAACAACAAGGTCTGTGAAGCCGGGAAGCACCGGTTCGTACTCGACCGGTCGGTGTCGAGTGTGAGCATCATCGCCGATGCGACGGTCGCCGGCCTGACACCGGTGCTGGTCGCGCCCGACGGCAGCGAACACCGGCTCGAAGCGGGCAAGGCAGGCAAGCTCGATGTGGGCGGCGCCTCGGTCGACTTCGCGTCACCGAGTGAGAAGTCGGTATCGATCGAGATGACCAGCACCGACGTCGCGAAATGGCGCGGCGTGTGGGCGCTCGTGTTCGTCTCACCGCAGCCGAAGGTGGACGCGGACACGCAGTCCAACATCCGCATCTACGGCGACCTGTCGCCGACGTGGCCGGCACACGGCACCGAGAAGCTGCGCAGCGGAAACAGGGCCGCTGCCTTCGAGTTCCAGGTCGTCAACAAGAAGAACGAGACCGTTGACGTCTCTGGCCTGCCGGGTACGGTGTCCTTCGACGCCGAGCTGGTCACCCGGGCCGGTAAGACGATCCCGATCGTCTCCGACGCCGGCAAGACCTCGGTGACCAAGAAGTGGACCGCCAACCTCGCCGGGGTCGCGCCCGGTGCCGCGACGCTGCGGATGAAGCTGTCGGTGACCACGGCCTCGGCGCGCGACGCGAAGGGCACACGGGTGCCCGGTACCCCGCTGGTGCCCAAGGGCGTCGACCTGCCGGTGACGATCTACGCGCCCACGGGCTATCCCGAGGTTGCTGCGCGGGTCGACTTCGGCACCGTCACCGGAGCCGGGGAGGCGACCGCGCAACTGGCGATGACCGGACCGGGCTGCGTGTGGGTCGCCCCCGAGGGCGCGACCAAGGTGACTGCGGCCCCGTCGGGCGCCGACGGTCTGGCAGTGACGTCGGCGGCGTCGAGCCGCGAATCCTGCGCCAAGGCCGCCGACGGCAAGCAGGGTTCGGTGCCGCTGACACTGCGGGTGCCCAACCAGGCCCGCGGCGATGTCAACGGCACGGTCACCGTGATGCTGGCCAAGGCCGACGGCAGTGCGCCCAAGCCGATGGAGGTGCAGTTCAGCGCGACCTTGGCCAAGAAGCAGGACGCGTCGAACACATTGTTGGGCGTCTTGGCGGCGTTGCTGCTCGGACCGCTGATCCCGTTGGGCCTGGCATATCTCGCGAAGTGGTGGACTGCCCGCATCCCGGCACGCACCCTGCGCTCCGAGGTCATCCCGGTAACCCTTAGTGGCACCTCGGTGCTGCGTGACAACGCTCCCTTCGCCTTCCGCGACACCGATCTGGTCGCGATGGTCTCGGGCACGGCCAGTCCGTCGCGCCACCTCGATCTGCCCGGCGGCGGCGTGCGCCTGGACACCCGGGTCGGCAAATCGCCGTTTGGGACGGGATTCGTCGTCGCGAGCGCGCCCGGCATGGTGGGCGCGGCCGGGAAGGCCGGGGACAGCTTCGGGACACCTCCGCAGGCGCGACTGCCGTTGAACGTCCACAACCGGTGGTTCGTCCTGCACAACCCGAGTGGCGGTCCCGACCAGGCGTCGGTGGTGGTCCTCGTCGGCGATGATGCCGGGGCGGCGACCCTGCAACGCTTCAGCGAGGAGATCACCGAATCGCTGCCCACACTGATCGCGACCCTGCGTCAGCAGGCCGGGGCGCCGACGGTGCCTGCGGGACCCGCCGATCCATTCGTTCAAGGCGGCGGCTTCGCCGCCGGTGCCGATCCCTTCGCCGCACCCCCGCCGGCTCCCGCGCCGGGATCCTTCGGCGCACCGCCACTCCGGCAGGGGCCGCCACCGGGAGGGCCCGTCGGTCCGCCTCCCGGAGGACCCACCGGTCCGCCCTCCGGACCGGGCGGTGGAACTCCACCGGACTACAACCCGTTCCAACACTGAGACCGTGGCCGCCACCGAAT
>CAZVVS010000389.1:0-4985 GCA_964630585.1 uncultured Gordonia sp. | reverse complement strand
CCCCCCCCCCCCCCCCCCCCCCCCCCCCCCCCCCCCCCCCCCCCCCCCCCCATCGTGACTGACAACGACGTTATCGCGACCGATAGAGACGGTGGGGGAGTCGCGCAGTCGACGTTCGACGCAATCGTCGTCGGCGCGGGCTTCGGCGGCATTGGTGCGGCCATCGAGCTCAAACGGCAGGGTGTGCAGAACATCGCGATCATCGAGCGCGAGGACGACCTCGGCGGCACCTGGCACGTGAACCACTATCCGGGCCTCGCCGTGGACATCGCGTCGGTGACCTACAGCTACTCGTTCGAGCCCAACCCGTTCTGGTCGCGGCTCTTCGCGCCCGGGGCCGAGCTCAAGCGCTACGCCGAGCACGTCGCCGACAAGTATGACCTGCGTCGACACATGGTGTTCGGCGAGCAGATCAAGCGCGCGGAGTGGGATGAATCCGCATCGTTCTGGCGGGTGTTCAGCGAGGACGGCACCGAGCGGACCGCCCGGCTCCTGCTGACCGCAACCGGGTTCCTGTCGCAGCCGCATACGCCGGCGATCCCCGGGATCAATACTTTCGAAGGCACGGTCATCCACACGACCGCCTGGCAAGACGGGCATGACTTCTCCGGTGAGCGCGTCGCGGTGATCGGTACCGGCGCCACGGCAGTCCAATTGATCCCCGAGATCGCCAAGCAGGCCGATGACCTCACCGTCTTCCAGCGCACGCCGATCTGGGTGGTGCCGAAGTTGGACTTCGCGATTCCGCGGGTCGTGCAGCAGTTGTTCGCCCGCGTTCCAGCCACCCAGAAGGCGGCGCGGCTGGTGAACACGAGTCTGCTCGAGCTGCTCATGGTCACCGGCGTGTTGCATTTCAAGCAGTTCAAGGTCGCCAACCGCGGCGCAGCCGTCCTTGCGAAGGCCCACCTCAAGCGCCAGGTCCCCGACCCAGATCTGCGTGAGAAGCTGACGCCCGACTACGACTTCGGCTGCAAGCGCCCGACCTTCTCCAACGAGTACTTCACGTCGTTCACCAAACCGAACGTCGCGCTCCAGACGTCGTCAATCGTGAAAATCGACCCCGATGGGATCGTCACGGCCGACGGCGGGAAAGTGCAGATCGACACCTTGGTCCTCGCGACTGGTTTCGACCTGTGGGACACCAACTTCCCGGCGTTCGAGATCCGCGGTCGCGAAGGCAAGGACCTGGGGACGTGGTGGCGCGCCGAGAGGTTCCAGGCCTACGAGGGAATCACAGTGCCGAAGTTCCCGAACTTCTTCACCCTCAACAGCCCGTACTCCTACAGCGGCCTCTCGTACTTCACGACGATCGAGGGGCAGATGCGCCACATCGCCCGGCTGCTCGGCGAAGTGAGGCGTCGCAAGGCCACGACGTTCGAGGTGACCGAAGAGGCCAACGCGCGCTTCCTCGACGACGTGACCCGCCGGCTCGACTCGTCGGTCTTCTATCGCGGCGACTGCTCGACTGCGAACAGCTACTACTTCAACCATGCCGGTGAGGCGACCCTCCTGCGGCCCCGCTCGACGCCGGGAACGCTGCACGAGATGGCGACGTTCCCGCTCGACGACTATTCGTTTGCGGGCCCGGCGGTGGTCTCGGTGGGCCGTCCGGCGACCAGATCGCCCAGCGCCAAGCCGTAGTGGCCCCAGCGGGCGTCGAAGCCGTCGGCCCGTCGTGTGGCGTCCTGGAGCCTCGACGGCGAGTAGTGCCGTTTGGCCCAGGTGGATCCCGGCCGGGCCAATCGGATGGCACCGATCCAGGCGATCGGCGGGAGGAAGGCGCCGACGATGGCGGTCGAGTACTTTCCCTTCCGCACGCAGACCACGACGGCGAGCAGGTGCGCCGGCAGGTTCGCCAAGACGACCAGCGATCCGACGTGGAGCGTGCCGTCGTTCTCCAGCGGGTTCACGCCCAGCGCCATGAGGCCCAAGACAGCGCCGGTCAGCATCACCACTTGGACCGACAGTTGCCCTTCGCTCGACCAGTAGACGTCCTGCAGATGCAGGAGCAGTGCGAACTCGTCGAGGACCAGCGACGATCCCACGCCGATCAAAATGGCGCTGATCGCCGCCATCGGCGCGGCACCGTGTGCGGCGACCGATCCGAACCCGCCGCCGATCGTCAAGATGATGCCGGGGATGGAGTGGTGGATGTGGACGCCGCTTGCGACGTTGTCATGGAACGGACCCTTGCCGGCCCGGATCAGGCGGGTGATGGTGCGCGTGATGACGAAGGTGGTGAGGAAGGCGATGAACAGCAGCGTTAGCGGCAGGCGGCCGGGTGCAGTGAAGTTGTCGAAGACGCTCATCGGCGCGCAACGATCCCGGTTCTGCGTTGTTCGATGATCAGGCAGCGGTCCTCGACGTAGGCCATCCCGGCATCCGCGGCTATTGCGCGCGCCTCGGGCGAGGTGATCCCCAGTTGCAGCCACAGCGCCGTGGCACCCGCCTCGGCTGCGGCCCGAGCCACGGTCGCGCAGTCCGCTGACGGTCGGAACACGTCGACGAGACCGACCTGTTCGGGGATGTCGGCGATGCTCCGGAACACCGGTTCACCGACGATCTCCTCGGCGTGCGGGTTGACCGGGATGATCCGCCACCCGTGCTGCTGCATATAGGCGGGCACCTCATTGGCAGCTTTGGCGGGGTCGGCGCTCGCGCCGACGACGGTGATCGTGTCGTAGGACGCCAGGATCTCCTCGACGATGGCATCGGTCGCGGCGCGGTCGGTCATACCCGCCAGCCTACGGGCTCAGGCTGCCGATCAGATTGATCACGAGCGCGAGAATCACGGTCCCGAACAAGAAGGAGAGCAGAGCGTGAGAGAGGGCGGCCCGCCGCATCGTCGCCCCGGACAGTCCGGTGTCGGAGACGGTGAACCCCATCCCGATGGTGAACGCCACGTAGGCAAAGTCGGTGAACACCGGCGGTTCGTCCTGGTTGAAATCGATACCGCCGACTGGGTCGGTGAAGTACAGGCGGGAGTAGTAGACGGCGAACAACGTGTGGATCGCGGTCCACGACGTCACGACCGCGACGACCGTCCCGAACACCATCCACGAGTCACCATGGCGGAACAGCACCACGATGACACTGGTGAGGCTGAAGAGCGTCGCGATCACGACGATGACCACGGCCCACGGGGTGGTTATGTCGCGCCTTTGCGCGTGTGCCTCGGTCTCCTCGGCATCCATCGGGCCCAGTGCCACCCAGGTGAGAATGATCAGTACCGTGGCCGCCGCGATCCAGAACGACAGCCGCACCTCGACGCGCCACCCGGTCCACAGCCCGACGGCGATAAGGCCGCCGATCGCTGCCGAGTAGAGGACCCGGCCCAGTGCCGACAGGTTGCGCAGGCGTTGCACGGCGGCGGTCGAGATGTTCACGAGACTGGATCCAACAGCTGTGGCCCGTTGTTGGCGACCCGGTTCACCAGCGGTGCCACCTCGCGGATCTCGATGGCTTGCGCCAGCTCCAGCGCGGGCGGCGCGAGAAGCGCAGGCGACGACGGCGCGTCGGGATCGAGCCACTGCTCCCACCACTGCACCGGCATGATCAGCGGCATCCGGTCGTGTACCTGCTGCAGCGGGCCGACGGCGTCGGTGGTCAGGATGGTGCAGCTCAGCAGCGGAGGCTCGTCGGGTGCGCCGTCTTTCGCGCGCCAGGCCGACCACAACCCGCCCATGAACAGCCGCGTGCCGTCGGCCGGAGACATGAAGTAGGGGACCTTCTTCGGCTTGCCGTCGTCGTCGACGGCCTTACGCCACTCATACCAACCATCCATCGGCACGAGGCACCGCTTGTTCTTGACCGCCGCGCGGAACGACGCCTTCTCCGCGGCGGTCTCGGCGCGCGCGTTGAACAGCGAACCCTTCCCGATCTCCTTGGCCCACGGCGGGACCAGGCCCCACCGCATGGCGCGGATCCGCCGCGTCGCCTCAGCGTCGGGATCCTCGCGCGCATGCCGTTCGACGACGGTCAGCACCGTCGTCGTCGGCGCGACGTTGTAGTTCTCCCAATCCTTCTCGAGGCTGGCCGGCACCTCGTTGACCGCGTCGATCTCCGCGGCGAGCTTCGCCGGATCCGTGGTCATCGCATACCGTCCGCACATGGCTCCATGCTAGGCAGATGCCCCGACACCGGGAATGTTGACCGACTGCGGCGCGTTGACATTTCGCAGAAGGCGCGGCGACGACGCGCAACGACAACAGGTGGTGGGGCAGAGGTGGCGACGGTGTCATGCACGACGGCGGACCGGGTCGGGTCGACCGCGGACCCGCTGGCGCAGCGCACGATCTTCGGCTCGGTAGACTTGGGCGAGCGTCTGGTGGATCTGCGCCCGGCGCGAACCGAAAGGACCGACTTGACCGAAGCGGCCACCGATCAGCCCGACGAGCAACCGACGCCCGAGACCGACGCCGATGAGCGTGTCGAGACCGACGAGGAGCGCACCGCGCGGTTCGAGCGCGACGCGTTGCCGCTGCTCGACCAGCTCTACGGTGCCGCGCTGCGCATGACGCGCAACCCCGCCGACGCCGAGGACCTCGTCCAAGAGACCTACATCAAGGCGTTCTCGGCGTTCTCGTCATTCCGCGACGGCACCAATCTCAAAGCGTGGCTGTACCGGATCCTGACGAACACCTACATCAACAGCTACCGCAAGAAGCAGCGACAGCCAGCGCAGTACCCGACCGACGAGATCACCGACTGGCAACTAGCGCAGACCGCTGAGCACAGTTCGACGGGTCTGCGATCGGCGGAGATCGAGGCGCTTGACGCGCTTCCCGACGACGAGATCAAAGAAGCCCTGCAGGCGTTGCCCGAGGATTTCCGCATGGCGGTGTACTACGCCGACGTCGAGGGGCTGCCGTACAAGGAGATTGCCGAGATCATGGACACTCCCATCGGTACCGTGATGTCGCGGCTGCACCGCGGTCGGCGCCAGTTGCGCGAGCTGCTCGCCGATGTGGCGCGCGAACGGGGTT
>CAZVVS010000388.1:0-5003 GCA_964630585.1 uncultured Gordonia sp. | reverse complement strand
CGAGGCTGAGACCACCACCGCTTCTGGCCTGGTGATCCCGGACACGGCGAAGGAGAAGCCCTCCGAGGGCAAGGTCATCGCAGTCGGCCCGGGCCGCTGGGACGACGAGGGCGAGAACCGGATTCCGGTTGACGTCGCCGAAGGCGACACCGTCATCTACAGCAAGTACGGCGGGACCGAGATCAAGTACGACGGTCAGGAGTACCTGATCCTCTCGGCACGCGACGTGCTCGCGGTCATCGGCTGACCCGACCGCACAGACGACGAGATCCGCCCCGATTCCCGTAAGGGAACCGGGGCGGATCTCTTCGTCTATGGGGTCAGCCGGCGAGGTTTCCGCGCCGACCGCGGCTCTTGAGGATCATTGCGCGCTCGGCTTCGCCCAATCCACCCCAGATGCCGTAGGGCTCGCCGACGCGCAGGGCGTGCTCGCGGCACTGCACGAGGACGGGGCAGGCGTGGCACAGTTCCTTGGCGCGCTGCTCGCGGCGCAGGCGGGCGTTGCCGCGCTCGCCGTCGGGGTGGAAGAAGACCGACGATGCGGCACCGCGGCAGGTGCCGAGGCGCTGCCAATCCCAGATATCGGCGTTGGGTCCGGGTAGGTGGGGGATCGACATGGCGCGCCTCCTGGTGAGTTCTTTGCGGGCCCCTTATGGCCCTATCCGAGTGCCCTTGTGGGGCGCTCTTGGGGCCACAGTAAACAGCCGAACCGGCGTAAGTCAATTTCGTGAATGTGTGATCTTTGCTGGCAAAAATTGGCATGGATTTAACGTTTGCGTTACTGGTCAGAAGCTTTTCAATCTGATACTAAAAGGCGGTCCAAAAGCGTCGGATAACGTTATCCGAATGGGCGATTCAACCGTGGCGCGGGAGTTGTGGGAGCGTGCCGTGGCACTCGGCGCGGTCGGCGCGGTCGCGCGGGCGAAATCGATTCTCGACGATGCTGATGCGGTGGTCGGTTCCTCGCAGAACCCCCTCGGCCAGGCGGTGCGATCGCTCGGGCAGAGCACGCGCGCCTCGTGGCTGCGCCAGTCCGGCCGTCACGCTGCCGCACAGGGACCCGACGGCCGTGCCGCGCTCATTGCTACCCGGTCCTGTCCCGCGCCAAGCGACGGCGAATGGGTGCGCGCCGCACTCGGCGACGCCCTCATCGGATTGGCTGCCGACAACCTCGGACTCGGGCGGTTTGACGCGTCGTCCCGACTGCTCGTCCGCGCCGGGGAGGTTCTCGGGTTGCCTGGCGAGGGACCGGTGGGCGACTGGATCGTCGCCGGCCGGGTCGCGTTGCGGTGGCACTGGGTCAGCGCCGAGAACGCGCTCTACCGCGGTGACGCCGCCGCGGGACAGAAGCGGGCCCAGGAGGCGCAGCGTCTAGCGGCGGATTGCCCGTCGGTGCACCACCGGATAAAAACGCGGCTCATCGTCGCGGCCGCGACCGCCGCGAGTGGTGATCTCGATGCGTCACAGGATTTAGCGCGCACCGTCGTCGACGACGCCGAGAAGGCCGGGCTGACACCGCTGCGGTGGGCGGGATGGCAGCTGCTCGCCGGAATCGCCCCGTCGGAGCAGGAGCACCGGCAGATCGAGGAAACGACTGCTCTACTGCGTGCAACCGGGTTTTTCCCCGGCTCGGGATTCGTTGCCGACGCCCCCGACGTCTAGGGTGGACCTGAATGTTCGCGCGGGTAGGCCCTCCCGCCTGCGATGAGTCGTGTAACACGGGGACTGCAACTGACGATGAAACTGACAGGTGACGCTTTCGACGCCGCCGTCCTGGCAGCCAGCCAGGGCGACCGTGAGGCGCTTGCCACCGTTCTCGAGAGTGTGCAGGAACCGCTTCTGCGCTATTGCCGGGGACGGATCGGGGTCGGGGAACGCCATTTGTTCTCCGCAGATGACATTGCGCAGGAGGCATTGATGGCGGTGATGACGGCACTGCCCCGTTATCGCGACGAGGGACGGCCATTCCTCGCATTCGCCTACGGCATCGCTTCGCACAAGGTCGCTGACGCGCTCCGGGTGGCTGGTCGGTCCAAGGCCGACCCCACCGACGAAATGCCCGAACAAATCAACTTCTCCGACAGCCCCGAGCAGCGAGCCATCGATGCTGAGGGCAACCGTCGGATGTCGGCCCTGCTGGCGACGCTGCCCGAGAAGCAGCGCGAGATCCTCGTGCTGCGCCTCATCGTCGGGCTGTCCGCCGACGAGACCGCCGTCGCCGTGGACACCACGGCCGGCGCCGACCGAGTGGCCCAACACCGTGCGCTGACGAAGCTGCGCGGCGAGCTGACCAACCACCGCGACAAGACCTACCAAGATCAGAAAGAGCAACGCTGATGAGGGATTACACGCCCGCCGAGCTCGGTGACTCCGTCGCCGGACTCGACATCGCCAACATCACCCGCGATGAGGAGATGGTGGAGGCACTCGGCCTCGGCCTACCGGTCGTCGCCGAGACCCAGGCGGACTTCGACCTGGCCGAGCTGCTGACCGATTGGCGCGCCGACGTGCTCGCCGCACCGGTCGAGTACGAGGTCACCGTCGACGATGTCGAACGCGCCATCGTCGCGAGTTCGGTTTCGCGCGAGTCCGCACCCAAGATGCGCCGCCATCTGCGCCTCATCGCCGGTGCCGCCGCGATCGTCGGCGTCGCGCTCGGTGGACTCACCGTGCTCTCCGAGGGTGCCAACCCCAACGATCCGTTGTGGGGCATCAAGAAGGTCGTCTTCAAGGACCAGGCCGTGCAGACGCAGGCAACCTACTCTGCCCAGATCAACCTGGAGCAGGCGGAGAAGCTGCTCGCCGCCGGCAAGCCGCACGAGGCCAAGCAGCTGCTCAACCGTGCCCGGGCGAACCTCGCACCGGTGAGCGACGAGCAGACGCGCAGCCAGCTGCACGCGTGGGTCGACCGTCTGTCGGCATCGGCCGAGTCGGCCATCAAGGCTGCGACTCCGGTCGTGCCCAAGAAGGCGAAGAAGGCACCCGCGCCCAAGCCTGCCCCGCAGGTCACCGACAACATGCCGCAGTACGTGCCGCCGGCCGCGCCGCGCTGGACTCCGGCACCGCAACAGCAGCAGGCTCCGGAGCCCCGCCAGGCACCGCAGCCCAAGCCGGCGCCGCAGCGTCCGCATCAGGGCGGCGGGCACACGCCGCGTCCGCCGATCACGATCCTGCCGAACTAGGGTCGCGAAGCAAGTAGCCGAGCACCGTTTCGTCAACCCCGCATCGATCGATGTCGGGTTGACGAAACGGTGTTGGTTTTGTGCGCAGGCTGCGTGTGGCGGGGCGGGTCAGCGGTGGTGGCGTCGACCGCGGTGGGCTTGACCATCGGCATAGCCGCGGCAGTAGTCCCACGTGACGTAGTCCTCGGGGCGCGGGTCCACCGCGGGTTCGTGTGGACGGACCGTGCCGTCGGCAAGGAGCTGCTGGAGGTTGGCGCGCAGCATGTCCCAGTCGTGGTAGTGGTCTTCGTTGCAGTCGTCGCACATGACGACCAGCCCGCGGACGCCGCGCGGCATCAACAGGGATTCGTATACGGCGAGGTCGGCCAGGTCCTCTTCGACGGCGAGCCGCTCGGCGAGGTCCAGCGGGATGCCGGGCTCGACGGCGTCGAGCACCCCGGCGGGGTCGCTCGGGTCGTCGGCGAACGGGTCCGGCGGCAAGCCGGGATACTGGTCGTGCACGTCTCTACCGTAACCGATCACCCCCGCGTTGACCGCACAGCGCACCCCTGTGACCGGCGGTGTTTCGCGCGGTGGGAGGTCGGCGGGGCTTTGCGGGGGCCCGCTAAGATGGGCGAATGGTGACTGTGCGGACTGGTGGCGACGATCCGGCCAAGGTAGCGATGCTCGGCTTGACCTTCGACGATGTGCTGCTGCTGCCCGCCGCATCCGACGTCATCCCGTCCGACGTCGAAACTTCTTCGCGCCTGACCCGGTCGATCTCCCTGCGCGTGCCGCTCGTCTCGTCGGCGATGGACACCGTCACCGAGGCCCGAATGGCCATCGCGATGGCGCGGGCCGGCGGCATGGGCGTGCTCCACCGCAACCTGTCGGTGGCCGCGCAGGCCTCCCAGGTGGAGACGGTCAAGCGCTCCGAGGCCGGCATGGTGACCGACCCGGTGACGTGCTCCCCGGCGCACACCCTCGCCGAGGTCGACGCGATGTGCGCGCGCTACCGGATCTCCGGGCTCCCCGTCGTCGACGACAACGGCGAGCTCGTCGGAATCATCACCAACCGCGACATGCGGTTCGAGGTGGACCAGAAGCGGGCCGTCGCCGATGTGATGACGCCTGCGCCGTTGATCACGGCGCAGGAGGGTGTTTCCGCGGACGCCGCACTGAATCTGTTGCGGCGGCACAAGATCGAGAAGCTCCCGATCGTCGACGGTGCGGGACGGCTCACCGGCCTGATCACGGTCAAGGACTTCGTCAAGACCGAGCAGCACCCGCTGGCGACGAAGGATGCCGACGGCCGGCTCCTCGTCGGCGCCGCGGTCGGGGCCGGCGACGAGGCGTGGACCCGCGCGATGACGCTGACCGACGCCGGTGTCGACGTGCTCGTCGTCGACAGTGCGCACGGGCATTCGCGCGGGGTGCTCGACATGATCGGCAAGCTCAAGGCCGAGATCGGCGACCGTGTGCAGATCGTCGGCGGCAACGTCGCCACGCGATCGGGTGCCCAGGCGCTGATCGACGCCGGTGTGGACGCGGTGAAGGTGGGCGTGGGCCCCGGTTCCATCTGCACGACGCGCGTCGTCGCCGGGGTGGGTGCCCCGCAGATCACCGCGATCCTCGAGGCCGTGGCCGCGTGCCAGGCCTCCGACACACCGGTCATCGCCGACGGCGGGCTGCAGTACTCCGGCGACATCGCCAAAGCCCTCGCGGCGGGAGCGTCCACCGCGATGCTCGGGTCGCTGCTGGCGGGTACCGCCGAGTCGCCCGGCGAACTGATCCTGGTCAACGGCAAGCAGTTCAAGAGCTACCGCGGCATGGGTTCGCTGG
>CAZVVS010000387.1:3890-5017 GCA_964630585.1 uncultured Gordonia sp. | reverse complement strand
GTCAGGGTCGCCGTGGGGGTGGCGGTGGGCGTCGACGTCGGGGTGCGGGTGGACGTGGGGGTCGGCGTATCGGTGGCTGTCGGTGTCCGGGTCGGCGTCGGCGTGTCGGAGGGGGTCGGCGTCGTTGTCGGCGTGGCGGTTCGGGTCGGTGTGCGCGAGGGGGTGGGTGACGGGGTCACCGTGGCGGTATCGGTCGGGGTGAGCGTGCGTGTGGCTGTCGCGGTGAGCGTGGGGGTCGAGGTGACCGTCGGCGTCGGCGTATCGGAGGGCGTCGGTGTTGACGTCGATGTTGCGGTGCGGGTTGGGGTGCGCGTGGCTGTTGGTGAAGGGCTAAGCGTCGGTGTGTTGGATGCTGTCGGCGTTGGCGTCGACGTGGCGGTGCGGGTCGACGTGCGCGTGGGGGTCGGCGATTGCGTGGGCGTCGGCGACTGCGTGGGGGTCGGCGATTGCGTGGGCGTCGGCGACTGCGTGGGGGTCGATGAGGCGGTCACTGTGGCGGTATCGGTCGGCGCTGGCGTGCGTGAGGGGGTCGGCGTGCGGCTGGCCGTTGGCGTGGGCGTAGCTGTGGTTGTGGGGGTCAACGTGAACGTCGTGGTCGCCGATTGGGTGACGGTCGGGGTGGCGGTAGCCATGGTGGTGGCGGTTGACGTGCCGGACCGAGTGGCGGTAGGTGAAGGGGTGCTGGTTGGCGTGACCGTCCGCGTGGCGGTAGGGGCGGACGTGGCGGTCGTCGTGCCCGTCGGTGTCATGGTGCGGGTGCTGGTCGATGTTGGCGCCTGGGTATCGGTCGGTGATGGCGTTGGGCCGGGTGTCGATGTTGACCGATCCGTGGTCGTCGCCGAAGCAGTTACCGTTGCCGTCGACGTGGATGGTGGCGTCCCTGTGGGCACCGTTGGCGTCGATGTCGCGGTGGCGCTGAGCAGGATGTTCGGCGTTGCGGCGCCGGTGGGCTCAGTCGATGGCGACCCCGTTGCGGATGCGGTGCCGCTTGCGGTGGCGGACGCAGCAGCACTCGGCGTGCGAGACGCGGTCTCGCTAGGCGTGGTGGAGGCCGTTGCCGTCCCGCTCGGCGTGGCAGATGCCGTCCCGCCGGGCGTGGCCGACTGCGTCCCGCTGGGTGTGCTGGA
>CAZVVS010000387.1:0-3790 GCA_964630585.1 uncultured Gordonia sp. | reverse complement strand
AACCGTCCCGCCGGGCGTGGCCGTGAGTGTCCCGCTGGGTGTGCTGGAAACCGTCCCGCCGGGCGTGGCCGTGAGTGTCCCGCTGGGTGTGCTGGAAACCGTCGGGTCGGGCGTGGCCGTGAGTGTCCCGCTGGGTGTGCTGGAAACCGTCGGGTCGGGTGTCGCGGACCCGGTATTGGTCTCTGTAGGCGTTGCTTCCGCCGTCGATGTACCTGTCGGGGGAGTCAGGGTGGCAAACTCGCTCGTCGGTGTCAGCTCGGGAGTCACGGTTCTGGCGCCGGGCGTGAGCTCCACGTTCGGGGTCGAGGTCCTGCCGTCAGCAGTGCGGCTGGCTGTCGGGGTCCGCACGCTGGTCGGCGTGCGGCTCACTGTGGCTGTCCATTGGGGCGTCGCCGTTCGGCTGGCCGTGCGGACCGGTGTAGCCGATGCGGTCCGGGTCGCGGTTGCCCGCGCGACCCGGCAGCGGGATGAGACCGGGGCCTGCTGCAGGGCGGAACCGACGGCTGCGAGGCCCGCACCGCGGGCGGGGCGCCCCACCGGCAGCCGCTGCGCCGCCCGCGGCAGGTAGATGCAGTGCAGGGTGCCTTGTGCGCTCACCGGTTCGCTGGGCGGTGTTGCCGTGATGCCGGCACCCCAGCAAGCAGCGAACAGCGCCAGCAGGCTGAACAGGAACATCCCCATCGCGCCGCGCCGCTCGGGTGGCCGGCGAGTCATCGCAAGAGGTCTGGGCGGCGGTTCCCTAACGATCGATACCGTCGCTCGTCCCGAGAGGCTTCGGCGCATGAGGTTCAAAGAAATCGGTGCCCCAATCGCTGCTGCGCCAACGACTCGCGCTCAAACTCACAACAATTACCGTGTTCCTGCTAGATCACAGTTGCTTCAGTATAGCTTCAATATAATACTAACAGAAAGCGCTGCAAAAGGTTACGGTATGGTCTCTATCATCCAAGCAAGGTGGGTTCAGACCGGTTTGCGACCTTCATCAAGGCGCCATCGCCGCAAGCGCGACCTGAATCTGCCGCGCGCTGTCTTTGAGGGCCTCGGGGAGCACGCGGGCGTTGCCGGTGGTGGTCATGAAGTTGGTGTCGCCGCCCCAGCGCGGCACGACGTGCATGTGAAGGTGGTCGCCGAAGCCGGCTCCCGCGGCAGTGCCGAGGTTGGCGCCGATATTGAATCCCTGAGGCTGGTAGACCAGCCTCAGGGCGCGGATCATCAGACGCGTGCCTTCCATCAGCTCCGCCGCGGTCGCGGGGTCCAGCCGATCCAACGCGCCTTCGTGGTCGTAAGGGGCCACCATCACGTGGCCGCTGGCATAGGGAAAGGCGTTCAGCAGCGCGTAGACATGGTGCCCGCGCCAGACCACGAGATCTGTTGCATCGGGTTCCATGCTCTCAAGGGAGGCCTGTTCGGCTTGGGATCCGCCGAGTTCCGCCTCCGCGGCCCCCTGGCCGAAGGCGCACAGGAAACAGCCGGGATCGGGCATCCCGCGTTGCTTCAGGTAGGCCATGCGCCAGGGCGCCCAGAGCTGCTCCATAACGGATAAAATGGTAGGTGGCCCGGGTGGGCCGGTCAATTCCGCTTCCCACGCGGCGGACATGGGCTACAATCACGACCGTCGCGCGCAGCCATCGCGCACCGCGCCCATAACCGCCTCCCTGAAGGATCCCCAGCCTGGAAAGGATGCCCGCCGTGAACCGCAGTTCCGCCCTGGCCGCCGCCGCGGTCCTCGCCGTCTTCGCCCTGCTGCCGCTGGCCCTGGCGCGCCCGCTCGCCGCCCAGCCGGCCGGCGACGCACCCCAGCAGAACCGCAGCGCCCCAAGGAGCGCCTGCGCGGTCCAAAGCATCACCACCACGCTCCGGCCGGCTGCGCCACGGCTCTGCGACAGCCCGGAGGTCAGCGTGACGCTGGGGATCACCTGCCCGCCGGTGCTGCCGGTGCATCTGGTGATCGCCATCGACCGCTCGAAGTCGATCGCCGACCCCGCGGTCAGCCAGATCATCAAGGACATCCAGCGCTCGGCCCGCGAGGTGATCGATGCGCTCGACTTCGAGGCGCATCCCGAGAACAAGATCGGCGTGCTGTCGCACGGCTTCCGCGTGACCGTCGAGACCGAGCTGACCCACCAGAAGAGCCGGGCGATCGGCGCGATCAACGGCGTCAAGTACCAGGCCAACGACCTCGGCGAGGATCCCGCCAAGGCGGTCGACGAGGCCCGCAAGATGCTCGAGGACGACCGGGGCACCGGCTCGCCGCTCGAGATCATCCTGCTCTACGGCGACGGATGCGATGCCTCGGTCGCCGGCTGCGCGGCCGCGTCCAAGCGCGCAGCGGCCCAGGCGGACTCGCGCGGCATGGCGGTGATGCTGATGTGCTACAAGGACTCTACCCGCGAGACCTGCGCCACCTCCTACCGCCAGATGGCCAGCCAGAACAACTACTACTTCGAGAACGAGAGCCAGATCCCCAACCGCGTCACCGACCTCACCGATCAGGGCAAGCAGCTCAAGGTCGATGCGTTGGCCTTCCTCGAGAAGCTCGCGCCCGGCTTCAGCTTCGTCGCGGGCTCGGGTGTTCCCGCCCCGCAGGTCAGCGGCCAGGACCTGACCTTCAACTTCAAGGACCTGCTGCCCGGACAGGTCATCTCCGCGAAATACCGCGTTCAACCCAAGGCGGAAGGCAAGCAGCCCCTGCGCGGGGCGAGCACGGTCAACCTCACCGACAGCTTGAACCGCGCCGGCGACCCCCTCACGGTCCCGTCGCACGAGGTCAGCGTCGGTCCCTGCGTCGTCGAAACGCCGACGCCGACCACGACGCCGACCACCCCGGCCACCGCGACCCGCACGCCGAGCGCCACCCCGCGGGCCAGCGACACGCCGGCGGCGACCCGGACGCCGGCCGATACACCCGTCCCGACCCAGACCCGGACCCCGACCCGCGCCCCGTCCGCCACGGCGACGGCGACGCCCGCGGTGGTGGCGGTATACCTGCCGATCACCATGCGCCAGGTCTGCAAGCCGGGCGAGGTCCATACCGACGTCATCCTGATCATCGACGCCAGCAGCAGCATGCGCGAACCGAGCGGGACGACGACCAAGATCGACGCGGCGCGGAAGGCGGCGTTGGACTTCGTCGACAACTTGAAGCTGGGCAAGGATCAGGCCGCGGTGCTGTCGTTCAACGCCCAGGCGCGGCTGGACCTGCCGCTGAGCCGCGATCGGGCGGCGCTGGAGCGGGCGATCAACGGCATCAGCACCGCCGCCGGCACGCGGATCGATCTCGCGCTCGAACGGGCCGGCCAGGAGCTGGCCAGCGGCCGGCCGATCGCGGGCAACAACCGCGCGGTGATCCTGTTGACCGACGGCCGGACGGATGCCGGCACCGCCGACCGCGCGCTCGCCGCCGCCGCGGCGCTGAAGAACGGCAAGGCCGCGATCTACACCATCGGCCTCGGGGCCGATGTCGACGCGGCCTTCCTGCGCCAGGTCGCCACCAGCCCCTCGATGTATCTTGAAGCGCCGACCGCGGATCAGCTGGCCGGGATCTACGACGCGATCGCGGGCACCCTGCCCTGCCCCGGCGGGGTGTTCTGGGGCGGGTGATCGCGGCCGCCCGCGGGTCTGGCCAGAGACCATCGGCTGGCCGGGTGAGGCAACCGGGACGAAGGTGGATGGGTGGCATCGAAGCCATATCCCCCGGTTGCCCCACCCCTACCATCTTTTCGCGACCGGTGGCAGCCTACGGAGCGATCCAATCGTCGGTGTCCAAGCGCTCCGCACAGGCCTCGCGGAC